>JAITCJ010000041.1 GCA_031283145.1 Holophagales bacterium
GAAGGCGCAGCCTTGGCACTTCGTGCCTCCCACTTGGATAAACAGGATGATTTTAAAGTTGACTGGCTATATTGCTTGCGCAACTGCGGACACTACCCGCCGTTGCGCAAGCAATACGCGGACGTGGCGGTTATCCGCCATCTCCTCGCAAGCTGGTGTTTCGATGTTGTCAACATCATTCCGCAAACAAATCTCGGTATAGCGGTTCAACTACGAAGTGTTGAACCGCTATATGGTCGCCGTATCTCCGCTCATTTTGCCGAATGTGCTATGCACGCCTTTGTAAAGGCCACAAAGAGCGGGTGCGGGGTCAGGGGTTTGGATTTAAATTCGGGATGGAACTGGCATCCCAGGAAAAACGGATGTGTCGGTATTTCAACTATCTCGACAAAGGTTTGGTCCGGGCTCAGTCCGGTGAAAGCCAATCCGGCTTCTTCAAGTTTGCCTCGATATTCCGCTTGATTGAATTCAAAACGGTGGCGGTGGCGCTCGTTAATATTTTCACATTGATACGCGGCTGCGGCTGCGCTCCCGGTTTGAAGAATACAGGGATAACTTCCGAGGCGCATTGTTCCGCCAAGTTCTTCCACGTCAACAAGCTCTCTCAATTTGAATATGATTCTGTGACGGGGGTTTTCATTAAACTCGGTTGAATCGGCTCCATCAAGCATTGCGACATTGCGCGCGAACTCCACAGACGCCATCTGCATTCCAAGGCAAATTCCAAAAAACGGGATTTTGCATTCACGGGCATATTTGACCGCAGCAATCATTCCCTGCGTTCCGCGCACGCCAAAGCCGCCTGGAACCAGTACCCCGTGGCAATCGCCCAGAATAGACTCGGAAGGCTGAGATTCCAGTTCCTCAGCTTCCACCCACTTGACGTCAACTTGCGTCTCAAGGCTGTATCCTGCGTGGTGCATGGCTTCCGCGAGGCTTTTATAGCTCTCTTTAAATTCAACGTACTTGCCGACAACGGCAATTCTGACGCTCCCCTTTGGATTACGGATACGATTAATCAAATCCGTCCACGGTTTGAGATCGGGCTGTGAATCCTGAAGCCCCAGCAAGGCCGCCGCTTTCGTGTCCAGACCTTCTTCGTGAAGCAGAAGCGGGACTTCGTATATTGTGGTCGCGTCCTTGGAGCTGAACACGGCGTCCGGAGTTACCGAGCAAAACAGGGCTATTTTATCTTTCAGACCGTGCGGGATACCCTGTTCCGCTCTGCAAAGCAGAATATCCGGCTGAAGGCCAAGCGCACGCATTTCCTTAACGCTGTGCTGGGTTGGCTTTGATTTCAGTTCACCCGCCGTGCGAATGTATGGAACATAAGTAACGTGAAGGTTTATCGCGTTATTGAAACCGCATTCCAGCTTGTGCTGACGTACCGCTTCCAAAAACGGCTGGCTTTCAATATCTCCAACAGTACCGCCAATTTCAATAATTACAACGTCAACGTCCTTCGCGACTTTTCTCATTGCCGAGCGAATCTCATCCGTCACATGCGGTATGACCTGCACGGTCTTGCCGATGTAATCCCCTCTGCGCTCCTTGCTCAAAACCGTGCTGTATATCTTGCCGGTTGTGATGGTGTGATTTTTACTTGTCGGCACGCTGGTGAATCGCTCATAATGCCCCAAATCAAGATCCGTTTCGGCGCCATCGTCGGTGACAAAGACTTCTCCATGCTGAAAGGGACTCATTGTTCCTGGATCAACATTCAAATAAGGGTCCATTTTCATCAATGTGACTTTCAATCCTCTGGCCTCAAGTAGCGCGCCCAGCGACGCCGCGGCAATACCTTTGCCAACGCTTGATAAAACCCCGCCTGTTACAAATACATATTTAGTCATACGCCCCTCTGAGACGTTTCTGAAACATCATTTACATTTCCTCCGGAGCTTTGATTCCCATCAGCCAAAGCCCTTGACGCAGAGCACGCGCCGTCGCTACACAAAGAGAAAGGCGAGCGCCGCGAACCAACGCGGTGTTTTCTTCCCACAAGATGGGACAATTTGTGTAGAAACCACTGAAAGCCCGCGCTATGGCTACAAGATGGCGAGCTAACGCCGTCGCCATGTTTTCGCGCTGAACAGCGCAAATCGCGTCATGCAGACCGGCCAACTCAAAAAGTAATGACTGAGCGGCCGGTTCGGCAAGGCCATCCATGTCCTCCGGCAGATCGGCTTCAGCAAATGGAATAATCGCTGTTTCCGCGCTGACGCCGCAAGTTGGCCTGACCTGTTCAATCCATCCCCCGCCGGCTTTACGCAAAACCGAGCATATTCTGGCATGGGCATATTGAACATACGGTCCTGTATCACCGTCTAACGCTATTACTCTGTCCCAGGTGAACGTGATTGGCTTGACGCGATCATTCATAGCGTCAAAAAAGACTACGGCTCCAATGCCAAGCATTTCAGCGACGTCATGCTTATTGGCCAGATCAGGGTTCTTTTCCTCAATAATCGCGAGGACTCTGTTGACGGCTTCATCCAGGACGTCTTCCAAAAAAATGACGTTGCCCTTGCGTGTGCTCATTTTGCCTTCCGGCAATTTGACCATGCCAAACGGCGTGTGAAGCATACGCCCCAGGAACCAGGTATCCAGTTTGCCAAGAGCCGCGAAGACCTGCTGAAAATGCAGCACCTGGTCAGAGCCAACTACATAGACGCACTTGTCAAAATTGTAGCGCGACTTGCGATACGAAGCGGCGGCCAGGTCTCTTGTGGCATAGATACTGGCGCCGTCGCCTTTTAATACGATGCAGGGCGTTTGTACGCCAACGTCCTCCAAACGTATTATTCGCGCCCCTCCCTCGCCTTCTTCTAACAGACCGGAATTTTCAAGAGCCTCAATAGTCGCGGCCATTTTGTCTTCAAAAAACGATTCGCCGTCCAGGCTGTCAAAAGAGACGCCAAGCCTGTCATAAATTCGCTGAAACTCAACCAGGCTGACTTCCCTGAACCACGCCCACAAGCGGCGCGCCTCCTGATCTCCTTTTTCCAGACGTTTGAACCAAGCGCGGGCTTCATCCCGCATGTCCTCGTTTTTTTCTTCTTCGTGATGAAACCGGACATATAGCTGGAAAAGTCTGAACAGCGGCGTACGCCGCTTCTCCGGGACTTCGCCCGCCCATTGAAAGTCTTTCTCCAGCTTTGGGTTGTCTGTTTCAGCCCATCGTTTGTAGGCGGCCAGCAGAGTCCCGAACTGTGTTCCCCAGTCGCCGATATGATTCAGACGCTGAACTCTTTTTCCCAGGTACTTGTTCGTCCGCGCAAGCGCGTGGCCAATCATGGTGGAGCGAAGATGCCCGATGGTAAATAACTTGGCGATATTGGGACTGCTGTATTCGACCAAAATCGTCTGAGCGTCATCATTGACAGTCTCGGCTCCTGATTTTTTTAAAAAATGACCCAGCACGGTTTTGGCCCGATTCGCCGGACCCAGCTTGAGATTTAAGTAAGGCCCCGACGCGGCAAGTTCCGCGTTTGGAATTACAACTGATTGGGCTAACTGACACGCTAATTGCGCCGGATTCGTACCCAGCGCCTTGGCGGCGCGGAAACACGGAAATGCCAAATCTCCCATTTCCTGAGATTTAGGCCGTTCCAACAAAATTTCATGGGCGGACAATCGGCCTTCCATGACCGAATACACTGCCGCGACAAAAGAATTCTTAAACTGCTCCATGTCCATCCTTAGGCCGGAGGGCTGGGGCCTCCAAACAGAATGACTTGTAACTGCCAAATAGTCAACAACCCTAAAAAACAGCCTCATTGGCTATAAAAAATTGCTTCCGCAATTTTGATATGGAACATCTCATTTGTTTTTTGTTGATTTTACATTGCCATGTGATAGTATTGTTGTTTGCCTCTATGGCGCTTTGTCTGTTTCGCTTTAAACTAGATTTGGAGTATTTTACATGGCCAATCACAAATCCGCCGCCAAAAAAGCGCGTCATGACGTTGCCGTGCGTTTGCGCAATCGTTCCAACCGTGGTTCAATGAAAACCGCTATCAAGCGTTTTTTGAGCGTCGTATCCACCGGCGACAAAACTGCGGCTCTGGCGTTGCTGCCAACCACTATTGGCGTTGTTGACAGAGCTTGCCGCAAGGGCGTTTTGCATAAAAATGCCGCTAACCGCCACAAGAGCCGATTGACACTGAAAGTAAACGCCTTGGCTTAGTTTTCTGTTCTAAGCGAGGATTTGGCGGCAACCCCTGGCCGCGAAACGCTTGCGGAAATACTTGCGAAGCCGGAAAAACTATAATCCAGAGTGACCGGTTTCCCACAGCGCTCTTTATTTATCCACAATTATCGCAAATGGAGTTCTGAATGAGTCCTCTTATTTGGCTGGTTATTGCCATAGTCCTGTTTGTGATTGAGATGGTGACGCCGGGCGTGTTTTTCTTTGCCTGTTTTGGCGTGGGCGCCCTGATTGCCTCATTGGCTGCCAAGCTGGGCTTACCATCCTTGGGAGTCTGGACATTATTTTTTGTAGTTTCGCTTCTGCTTGTCCTGCTGGTCGCCCCGCTTGTAAGGCGCTGGATGAAAAAAATGCCCGTAGTTCCGGTCGGCCTGGACAGTCTTGAGGGTCAAATAGCGCAAGTGATAGAAGCCATTGAACCGGCAAGCGTCAAAGGACAAGTTCGTCTCGCGAGCGGCGCGATTTGGCGGGCGACCAGCGACCATTTTCTTGCCGAAGGTTCAAACGCGGAAATCATTCGCGTAACAGGCGTCAGACTTCAAGTCAGTCCGGTTTCAGAGTCGGTTTCCAACAAGGAGTAACCATGAATGGATTCACCATCGCTATAATCTGCTTTTTCCTGTTCATACTTGCGTCAAAAGGGCTTAGAATTATCCGTCCCTTTGAAAAGGGCGTGGTTGAAACACTCGGCAAATATTCCGCGCCTCCCAGACCGCCGGGACTGACACTTATCATTCCTTTCTTTCAGACGATCCTCAAAGTTGATACGCGCGAACAAGTTATCGACGTTCCGCCGCAGGAGGTTATCACAAAGGACAACGCCGCCGTTACCGTTGATGCCGTTATTTATTTCAGGATTACAGACCCTGTCCGCGTCATCTATAACATCGTCAATTTTCAATACGCCGCCGTTAAATTGGCTCAAACCAATCTGAGAAATATCGTCGGCGAAATGGAATTGGATCAAACCCTTTCAAGCCGTGAAAAGATCAATTCACAACTGCGTCAGACATTGGACGAAGCCACCGATGAGTGGGGCGTAAAGGTGGTTCGCGTTGAAATTCAAAAAATTGAGCCGCCGTCAGATATTACCAATGCTATGTCCAAGCAGATGAAAGCGGAACGCGAAAAACGCGCCGCGATTCTTGAATCCGAAGGCTTCAAACAAAGCGCGATACTAAAAGCGGAGGGAGAGCGGGAAAGCCAAATACTCAGAGCCGAAGGAGAACGTCAAAGCGCGATTGTCAGAGCCGAAGGACAGGCCCAGGCAGTGCGCACACTGGCCGAGGCTGAAAAATTCAGGATTGAGACAGTATTTAACGCTATTCATTCCGGCAATCCCGACCCCGGCCTGATAGCGATACGCAGTCTTGAAGCGCTGGAAAAAGTCGCCGATGGCAAAGCCACAAAGATATTCCTGCCCACAGAGGCCGCTTCCGCTTTGAGTTCATTAGGAGCAATCGCGGAATTGTTCAGATCAGACTGCCAAGGACAGCACAAAGACATTCAAGCGCAATCACAACAAGAAAACCCGCAAAGGCAGTCCAATAGAAATTAACTCATATACCTATCAACACTTAGATTATAAAAAGCAAATGACAGTTATTTTCGCTCTTTCTCAATAAAATACTTGACTGATAATGTATAAAGTGGTTTACTCTCTATTGAGCAAGGTTTTGGCTCTAAAATTGCATTTTAATCTTGTTAGTGTCGAAAACGCAACTTCGTGCTAAATTGACCAAGGAGGAAAAACATGAACGAAACAGAACAAAACTCGGGGAACATCGTAATAGGAAATGATGTCACCGTGAAAGGTGTTCTTCACGTGCCAAATCGGGCTATTGTTAATGGCGCGGTTGACGGCGAAATTACGGCTAAAGAGCTGGTTGTTGGTCAAACTGGTCGTATCGTCGGACACGCGAAAACCGAGAGGGCCGATATTTACGGCCAGATTAATCAAACTCTCGACGTAAGCCAATCGCTTATTCTTAGGTCAACCGGAAAAATTGTTGGTGTTATCCAATATACCGAGATTGAAATTGAAAAGGGTGGTTTGGTAGAAGGTAAGCTGACCCAGCAGCAAAGCGCGCCGGCACCCGCCCCGCCGCCTCCTGTAGTCGTAAGTGCGCCGGAACCAAAGGATAGTAGCGCTGACGAAGAAATATAAAAAAGTCAGAAGGACAGTTTAAAATGTTCAACACAAAGTCAAGCAACACACCGGATACTTCCAAAGGGATGCAATCACCATCTCCATTTTCATCTTCTGCTTCATCTCCACGTGAAGACAGCCCGACTACGTCTGCTTCGCCAAGTTTTGGAGGATATAAACCAAATATGGATCTTACATCAAACTCTATCAAACCCTCCGTTATCAGTGAAGAAGTCGTACTCACCGGCAACATTAAGACTCCCGGCGCTCTGCATATTGAAGGAACCGTCATTGGGGATTTGGAAGTCACATCGCTTGTGATTGGCCCAACCGGTACCTTACAAGGAAACGTGAACTGCAGCGCGTTGAATATTCGTGGCAAATTTAAGGGTGCGTCAACTTGCAAGGAACTGACAATCTCGTCTTCCGCTCAAATTGACGCGAAGATAACTTATGAGGAAATCACGCTCCAAAGAGGAGCCGGTCTGCGCGGCGAATTACACGCGGCGAATTATGTCGAGTGATATTTGTAACAACCAACAACCTGAAAAATACACAAACCAGGCTTGAACGCCATCGACAAATGTTCTTTCGCTTTTGGCAATGGTGTAATACAAACGGAGCTTGAGTTGATTTGTAAAATTTTTTCGGCGCAGTTGGGAAAGAACTCTCAATAAACCTGAAAAACAGAGCGTAGCCTGTTTTCCAGGTTTATTGGCTATATATCCCATTTTTGTACAAATTCTCTATCGCCGCTTCGCTCAGGTGTCTGTTGTAAATATCAATCCTTTTCACGATGGCTTTAATGCCGGGGAGTATTTCTTCAACCGGCAGCGCGAAAGAATTGGAGTCATAAGTAACTCCGTTGCGTCTGCCGCTGTTGTTTGTTATCGGTATAAAATTCTTGTCGTCGTGTATCCAGACACAGACGGCGCGTCCAGCTTGCTTTACGCTGTCAATGTAAAGGGCTGTGTCGGTTTGGGCGGGTCTGGTCTGGTCGGCGCCGGTTTCGCTGAATCGCTTGTCGCATGTCAGCGTAAGCTCAAACCACTTATCGGGGGCAATTGTCGGATTTGAGACAGTAAGGCCATCGGCGTCCATGAATTCAAAATGATACTCAATGCCTTTTTCGCCGCGCTCAAAACCAAGCCGCCCCGTACCTTTATAGTTGGCGTATAGTGTTCCGTCCGCGCCCTTAAACAATACTGTATTGGCTGGGATGTCGGCCAGTTTTGCTTTCAGTCTGACAGTGAAAGGGTATCCAATGGAGTTAAAAGGCAAGCTGATTTTTCCGGTTCCTGAGAGTTCAAGCCCTGTCGGGGTGGCAGTCGCGCCGCCCGCAGTGGCGCTGTAGCCGTTTCCTGAAAGATCGTCTAAAGGGTTTAGCGCGCTGAAATCATATGAAGCGACCAGTTCCGACTTGCTTTCCACATAGCGTCCGGGATTGCCGCCGGGTGCGCGGTTGGCCAGCTTGGAGAAGCGGGCGGCGTATGAGGCGTATGTTTGATTATTTGTTTTTTCGCCGTGCCAGGTTTTTTCCGCCACGAAAGGTATGAGGTCGCGCATTCTGTCAAAGAGGTCAAATTCCGAGAAGCCGCCGTTAAAAGAAGGAAAATCATGCCAAACACAGAACTGCGCGCCTTTGGTCTGTGGATGCGCTTTTGGCATAATCGCGGTACCCTTGCCGGCATTGCGCTTGGGAGAAAAATTATTCACGTCAAATGAATCATAGAGATAATCCAAGCGGTAATCGCCATTGTTTGAATAGGAATGCCCCCAATAGTCCGGGTATCCGCTGGCGCAGCCCGGCACTAGGTACAACCAGCCTCCCACAGTATTGATCACGTTGTAGCCTTTGTCATAGACGCTTTGCGCGTCTGCATAATAGGGCGCCCACATGTTAACCGTCACTTTCGGGTTTTGGACCAGACCGTCCGGCATATCAATGTGATAGGACGCAAATTCTGTCCACTTTCTGACTTCCAGACCCATGCCAAGCAATCCCTCAGTCATGGTTTTGTTATACAGCGCGTGAGATTGCCGGTACGACGAATCGCCGCCGCCGTACTCGTCGCTGCCGAAATGTACTTTCCTGCTTACAAACACAGGGTCATGGCCGCTCGTGTACTCGTCAAACAAATCCAGTATGAAATTTACAACGATGTTGCGATTTGTATCTGTAGTAATATCCATGTCTCCAATGTCACGCATTGGTATGCCCACGTTCCTGAAAATTTCTGAGTGCGCTGGTGTGTCAATTTCATTGACCACCTCAACGCCGTATTTCAGCAGATCTTTCTGGAAAGCGCGATATTCGTCCTTTGTGTAAAAGCCATCGGTTTTCACATCGTCTTCAATGTTCAGGTTTATTGCCGGATGCCTCTCACTTTGCAGCCGAAACGCTTTATATCCTGTGGCCGCCCAGTAATCGTTCAGGTGGATATGGAGTTCATTGAGCTTGTACCATGCCATATACCTGCCGATTTGCTCTATGTATTTAATCGGGATATACTGTCGGCCAACATCAATCATGCCAGCGCGTATGGGGTATCTGGGGTAATCCCGCGCTTCGCCTTTTGGCGCCGTACGCTTATCGGAGGAGCCGTACAGAATCTGTGTCACCGTAACTCCGCCGTACATCAATCCCTTTTCAGACGGAGCCTTGATGGAAATACTATCTCCTATGGTAAGGCTGTATCCCTCATCGCCCAGTTCGCCCAAGAGAGACGGAGCATAAATGAATTCAACGCAACCCGCGCCGCCTGTGGTGGCAATGGCAGACTCAAAGTTGAGCATCTCTTTAAAAAAGCCGAGTGTTTTTTGGGCGGCTGAAATTGCGGCGCTTTCATGTGGAACGGCAACGAGTCTGGAATTCGCGGAAAGCCTGAATACTCCCCTGTCGCCGTGCCACTCGCGCAAGGCGGGAATTACATCCGGCTCGGGGTTCAGACCCTGATCGGGATACTTGCCTTTAACTTTAAACCTGATGTCGCCTTGAGAAACCGCGTCATCACAAGTGTTATTTGCCGCGCTTTCAAGTTTTACCCTGCCTGTAATGCGGTACATCACATTTACGTCCATGTTGACGAGCGGTTTGAAGTATGAACCGTCCGGAGCGACAATCCGCGCGTTGTCGCTCCCGTAAAATTCAATATTGTGACTTGCCGGAACCGCCGGTAGTTTCCATTTGCCTTTAACTAGCTTTGGCGGGATACGCCGCGAAAGCTCCAATGTCTTCGCGTCGTGTCCAGACGTCTGCTTTGGATCGGTTTCAGCGCCGATTATCGGCATTAGCGCCATGACAGCCGAGAACGCAAAGGCCGTGACGCGGTTTGGCGGTGTTATGATAGTATTCGACATTCTATTTATCAGTCGGCAGATTCGCCAACGCGCTCAATACGTCCTCCGCTTGCTTTGCTGTTGAGGCCTTTGTATCAAGCCAAACCAGCTTGCCATCTCTGAACAGATAAGCTTGCCTGCTGGCCATAGAGTTATTCAACAATGGTACGCCGAAAGCGTCGATCACTTTCATTTCCGTATCAGCCAGAAGCTGAAAGGGCAGGGTGTTCGCAACGATGAACTCCTTTTGTTTTTCCGCGGGGTCACTGCTGACGCCGAAAACTTTCACTCCTTTGCCTTGCAGTTCATTGTACGCGTCTCTCAAACTGCATGCCTGGGCTGTGCAACCCCGTGTCAGCGCCCTTGGATAAAAGAAAACCAGCATGTAACCGTTTTTCCCTTCTTGCGCCAGATTTAACGTTGCTCTGTCCTGGTTCTGAACAGCCACGCTTGGTATCGGCTCCCCCAATTTAAGTTTGGTACCGGCCTGTTCGTCAGCGTAAGCCACGATGACAAAGGTGAACGCGCACAAGGCGAGTGACGTCAGAGATATTCTCATGTATTGCCCTTTCAGGAAAGCGTCAAACCCTGATTATGAAGCAACTCCTTTTGATTTGCGCAGTTTAAGATAGAAGTTTTCGGGGCAGTCCGTTTTCAACAGATTTGAAAAACAGTCTGGTACTGTTTTTCAAATCTGTTGGTTATAATTTTCGTGGACGCGGGATTGGCGTCCCGCTACAAATCAAAGCAACCCTCAAACAGCAAGGAAAGCACAGATGAAAAAGGCTCTTTTGGTCATGCTGCCCCTAGTGGTGTTCATTTCATGCAAGGCGCCGAGTGCTCTCACGCATATAGACAAATCCACCATTGAGGCCAATCAGCGCAGGGTCGCCGATTGGATGCTGACGCACAGGCAGGAGACGCCCGGAGGCAGGCACAAGGACAACCAATGGACTATAGCCGCATGGTACGCGGGCGTCTTCAGTTTCTATGAGCAGACCAAAGATACTCGTTACCTGGAGCCTCTCATGGCGATGGAGAAAACCGTTGGCTGGAAAGTTGGCGGAAGGCGCTTCTTTGGCGACGATCAAGCTATATCTCAAGTGTACTTGGACATCTATCGCAAGGTAAAAAAAGACCCGTTGATGATTGCCGATATAAAAGCCGTTGTGGATGAACAAATATCTATGCCCGACCCGGGCCTGGGCGCGCATACGGCGGCACTCTTTGAAAAGGGGGCATGGTCCTGGTGCGATGGCCTCTTTATGGCCCCACCGGTCTGGGCGCGACTGTCCCTTGTAACGGGCGACAGAAAATATCTGGACGCTATGGATGAAAAGTACTGGAAATCGCACGACTTCCTGTACGACAAAGAAGAAAAGCTGTTTTACAGAGACGCGAGTTATTTTGACCTCAGAGAAAAAAACGGGGAAAAAATATTTTGGAGCCGAGGGAACGGGTGGGTATTGGGAGGCCTGGCAAGATTATTGGAAGTAATGCCGAACGATTACCCGACGCGGCGCAAATATGAAGAACTATTTGTAGAAATGGCAGTCCGTATCCGCGGATTGCAACAGCCGGACGGGCTATGGCGTTCCAGCCTGCTGGACCCCGCAAGCTATCCCGCTGGCGAGGCCAGCGGTACTGCTTTTTATACATATGCGCTTGCCTGGGGCATCAACAACAAATTGTTGAGCGCAGCAGACTTTGTCTCCACTGTAGTCCGCGCCTGGCAGGCCCTAAATGGGTGCATACAGCCCGATGGCAGATTGGGATGGGCGCAGTCAATAGGCCAGGACCCAAAGCTGGTTAAGGCCGAAGACACCGAAGTCTATGCCGTGGGAGCTTTCCTGCTGGCAGGACGCGAGGTGCTTGCGTTGAAGCTATAGCAGTTTAATTTTTTCGTAGTTGAACTGCTATATATATTCGCCATCCGGCAATTCCGGCACGAGCGATGTTAAAAAACGGGTTTCCACGCAAAATACTTGACGTATTAGGTGAGCTGTGAGGATATCGTGCGGGGGGCCGTCCGCAACCAGCTTCCCTCGGTCGAGGACTATTAAGCGATCAAAGCGGTAAGCGGCGCGTATGTCGTGAAGGCTGACCAAAACGCACGCGCCGCCGCTCGCCAGACCGCGAGCAAGCGCATATACTTCCAGTGTGTGGCGAACGTCAAGGCAGGAGGCTGGTTCGTCCCATAGTTGTATTGGCGCTCCGGTGGCCAGCGCTCGGGCGATGAAAACACGGCGGCGCTCACCGCCGGAAAGCTCTGTGACAGCCCTATTGGCAATGCGCGAAATATTTACGGCGGCCATAGCTTCATCTATCCGCTGATTGTCGTCGCCATGCGCGAAACGGCCTTGGGCGACCACGTCTCGAACAGGAAAAGCAAACTCCGCCGCGCTTTCCTGTCCCAGCCAGGCCAGCATACGGCCGCGCTTTATGTAGGGAATGCGTTCAAGCTCTTCTCCCATCCAATAAATACCGCCCGACGCGCTCAACAGGCCGGCCAGAGCGTTTAACAGCGTTGATTTGCCAGCGCCGTTAGGGCCTAGTATGGCGGCGCATTCACCAGCGTGAACTTCCAGGCTGATGTTATACAGACGGCCATCAACTGAGAGGGCGGCGGCTTTCAGCATGGCCGCTTCCTTAAAAGCCAGAGTAAAAACGGGCCGCCAACGAGGGATGTAATGACGCCCAAACGCGTTCCCGCCCCTAAAAAGCGCGTTGGCAGGTCACAGAGTAAAACCAACGACGCGCCTCCTAACATAGACAATGGTACTAAACGCCTGTGATTTGGACCGTCCAACAAGCGGATAATGTGGGGCACAACTAAACCGACAAAACCGATTACACCTCCGACAGCAGTTGCCAGAGCGGTCAGGACTGTTGACAGGACTATCAGTTGCCAGCGCAGTCGGCGCACATCCACGCCAAGGCTCTGCGCGCCTGAATCTCCCAATGCCAGCAAGTTCATGGGTCGTCCAAGCGGCAAAAGCAGTATTGATGCCAGCAGAATGCCGGGAGCCGCCATCCAGACATGTTCCCATGTCCTGTTTTCGATACCCCCCATTAGCCAGAACAGGATTTGGGCGTTTAAGTGCGTTTGCGCCGCAGACGCCGAAAGTATGAAACTGGTAACGGCCCCAAACAAGGCGTTGAGCGCCACGCCGGCCAAAAGTAAATGCTCGGGCGACGCGCCTTTTCGGGCAAGCAGTATGACCGCGCCAATAGCCAGGAACGCGCCTGATACAGAGGCTAACGGAACGGTATAAATTCCAAACCAGCCGCCAAAGGTCAGGGCTAAAACAGCCCCCAGCGCTCCGCCGCTGCTGACGCCAAGCAAACCCGGAGCGGCAAGCGGGTTGCGGAAGTAGGCTTGCATAACAGCGCCTGAAGCACCCAGCCCAACGCCCACAAATAAGCCGACAATGGTTCTGGGCAGACGTATGTCGAAAAAAATTATTCGGCTTGATTCATCCGCAGCCCCGCAAATTGCCGCCCAAATTTCAACGGGCGACAACATTGCTTCGCCCAGGGCCATTGACGCCACGATGGCAAAAAACAGTAAAAGCGCGAATCCCGCGAAAATGAGATGGGATTTAGACATCAGAGCCAGTCACAACCGGTTTAGCCGCCTTTGGAACCGCATCTTTAAATCGCTCAGGGTGTAAGGCATGGGCAAGAATTTCATAAGCTGTAATCCTGTGATGGCTGGTCGAGGCGAACAGCGCCCCTGGGATTTCAACAACTCGGCCCTGTTTGTACGCCTGTAAAAATCGAAATGGGGCAATGTCCCTCATGCGGTCAATCAACTGTGGCCCCGCTTCGTTTGGCCTATGCTCAGTTGGCCCAACTAGAAAGTCTATTTTCCAGGTGAGCAGTTTTTCCGGCAGAATAGGCGCAACGCCGTTTATCCCCGCTTCAGCGGCCACGTTTACAGCGCCGGCATGGTCGCACAGATCCTGAAAAGACGTGTTGGAGCCTGAAATATACGGATACACGCCTGCCGAGAGGACACGGACGGGTTTTTCGCCTTTCAGGACATTAGCCAGTGAACTGACTCTTGAACGGCAGGAAGCAATCACGTCCTCAGCCCTCTGCCTCCGCCCCAGCAAGTCGCCTAATTGGCGCAGTGAGGCGTACACATCTTCCAATGTTTCGTATTTATCTAAAATATATAACCTGACGCCACTCTTCTTTAATATCGAAACACTGTCAGGCGGCGAAAAGGCGGCCATAAGAACCAAGTCCGGTTTAAAGCGCAGGATGTCTTCGGCGCTTGAACCTTTTAATTTTGGATACCGCTTTGCCAATTCAGCGTCCGGCGCGTATAACGGATCGTGGGCCAAGTGGCTAAGCGCCGCGATCTGGCTTGGACCGGCCAAGGCCAGCAAAATATCGTCTGTGCCAACGGTTTGACTCACGACCCGCTTTGGCGGCGCGGCATCGGCCTGACGCGCCGTTTGCCCTGCCAACGTATGACGTGGAACGAGCGCGAAAAGGGAAATGAATAAAAAAACAAGCAAACGCCTGATGTGACAAAGACCGACCATTTCTCCATCATCGTGCCGCTCAATCTTCAGAGTACCAGTGGAGGCATTGGCAAATGCGCGTATCGTTTTCAGGCGGTCGTCCCGCCAGGTTTCTTTCCATTCGGTTATCTGGCCTTCCAAATCGGCGTTCCTCGCGTTGGTGTAATGATTGACTTTCTGGCATTACAACAGACGTAATTGCAAAGACTGGTAGGCAAAATGTATTCGCCTCTTTGCAGATTACAAAAAATGCTAATAATTATCTGGTGACAATTGCCCTTGCGGTCTGCCCGTTGCTTACCTCTATTTTAGCGTAAGCATAGCCACCCGTAGTACTAGCCTACTTGCTACCAATCTTGCAATATAGCAGGTATCTGCCCGCTGGAAGATACCTGAAACTGAAGTTCCCAGATCCATCGGCAACACAGTTTTGACCACACTTATATTTTTGCACTACTTGCAGCAATGAGTCTACATCCTGCTTATGAAACAGTGTCTCATTAACGACCTCCCCATCGAACCATTCTTCGAAGTAAGGCGTTGCAGTAAACAAACTAACTTTACAACCAGCGCCAAATTTTAAGTCCCCCCCTCTGGTCTTCAAAAAAGCCTGACCAATAATGAAGGCAGACCCTTTTGTCAAGTAGGGCTGTAAATCTGATTCATTAAAAGCATTCTGCATCCTTGGCACAGGAGGAGGTGGCGCAGACGGTGCTGGTGGCACTGGGGCTTGGCAGCCCAAGAGCAGCAAAGGCACAACGAGTAACAAGATTCTGGCTTTCATGAATTTGTCTCCAAAAAACTGTCTGCCCAAATTACGCAATGTGGTCTCTGCTGAACTGCAAATTTCATCCAGCATGAAAGTGGGCAAGCGGGATTGTCGCTGGATACCTAATATCTAGTTGCATAAATTGACCAAATATTGTGTGACTTCTCTTGGCAAAACCCCTATCTCGGAAGCGCGATTGTATCCCCGTGATCCCGAACTATTTTTTTGTACCAGTCGTCAGAGTAGCTAGGGTGCGTTATTTTGCCGGTCGCGTCGCGTACGTTGCCATCCAGGTATTTCCATATCAGGTGTTCGCCGAGTTTGCGCCATCGCGTCATCGTCCGCTCTGAACAGGTGTTGGAATAGTTGGTCAGGAAAGAAATAGCGGAAGCTGGGCTTTGTTGATACAGGTTCATAGCTGATTTTTCTATGTTTTCCTGGTCGGCTTCAAAGCGGCCCTCAAGTTCACGCTGTACTTTGCGGATGTCCTGAATCATGTCGCTGTATCGGCCATAGGCGTAGTTGGTTACAAAATTGAACACCCAAAACGCGCTGTCCCAGGTGAATTCTTCCATACTTCCATTGCCTTCGGCAAAGGCTTTCGGCGGTTCGTCAATACCGCAGTACATAGGCACATAAACGGTGCTGTAAGTATCGTCCACGCCAAACCACAGTATGCCGCCGATGGGATTTGGTATCCATGAGCGCATTTGAGCTACCATTGACCATCCGGTCTGCTGTGTGGAAATAGCGCGCTCGTGGATGTACGTCTGCCCGTCAACCTCAAAGCGCATCGGGCGCCAGCGGTAAGGCAGGGCAAAGGGGCCGGCTCCTATGTCCCTGGTCATATCCATAGGTGTGCCTTCGTAGTGGTCGCGCATTAATTCCATAACCTCGCGGACGCCGATTTTTTGATCTGGTTTTACCCAAAGCGGCATTGGAGCGGCTTTGGCATTCCCCATAGCGAAATCAACCGGTATTTTTAGCGATGGGGCGGCTCGGTTAAATATGCTCCACACCCTGGCTTCGCATGATCTGAGCGTTGCGGGCGTCCAGGGGGCATATGTCTCGCAGAAACTGAAATCTCTGTCGGCGCCATCAAACCACCCTTTGGCGCGGGCAAAAGAGATCACATCTTTGGAATAGAGGCAATTCTGCGGTTCATTGAGCGGGAACTGGCGGATCCTGGCCTGATTCGCGTGGGCGCTGATGAAACCATCCGGAATCTTCATGGCAACCCATACAGCCCCTTTTTCGCCTTCGCCCTTACCGATCAACTCCATAATCCAGACTTCATTCGGATCCGCGATGGAAAAACTCTCGCCAGTTGAAGCGTAGCCGTATTCGTCAACCAGCTTGCTTATTAATTGGATGGCTTCGCGGGCCGTTTTGCAACGTTCCAGCGCCATGTAAATCAAACTGCCGTAGTCAATAATCCCATTTGGTTTAGTCAGATCGCCGCGTCCGCCAAAGGTAGTCTCGCCGATAGAGAGCTGATGCTCGTTTATATTGCCAACGCGCTTGTAGGTTATCAGAGCCTCGGGTATCCTGCCAAGTAATTTGCCAGTATCCCAATCAATGACGTCGCGCATAGTACCGGGCAAATGTTTTCCGCCCGCCTTGAAATAGAGTTCGCCGTAGAGCATATGGCTATCCGCCAAATATGTAATCAGCGTTGAGCCATCGCGGCTGGCGCCTTTGGAAACAAGAAGATTGGTGCAGGAATGTAGCGCCTGCGAACCCGCGACTAAAACAACCGTCGCTGTGGTCAGTGTGTGGCGAAGTGATAGTTTCATAATGTGACTCCATCAATGAGTGTCTTTATAATCTCATATTTTTGGCTCAAATCCGTGGAAGAATGAAGTTGAGGCTGTTTTATAGCAGTTCAACACTTTGTAATTGAACTGCTATAATTTAGCCAAAGGAGGGTATGCTTGGCCAGGCTGGAGTACACACTCACCAACGATACGCTCTTTAAGATGCTATTCGTCGGGCGTCCCGACCTCCTGAAGAGGCTTGTGTCCCAGTTGTTCCGCATTGACATGGACAGCATAGGGCAGTTTGCTATAGCCAATCCGTAAATGCCCCCGGGGGCGCTTGGAGAAAGGTTCTGCCGCTTGGACATTATAGTCAATAAACTTTAAAACAGTCCTTTTATTCAGGTAGAAGGCACGGAGTGCCAAGGCTGCGCCGTAGTGAAGTGAGCCGCCGACAGGCGGTGAGCGGAACGGCAGGCGCAGACGAAAAATGCATGGTAACGTACCATTATTAAAGGTGTTTCACTATAACTGACCATAGACGGCCAGAGGGTTGACCTGGAGATACAGGTGGCGGACGAGGGCGACTACCCCGAGCGGTCGTGTATTATTGGACCAGGGAGTACTCCTCTGCCCTGCCGCAGGGGGGGGGTCTCTATTCCGCCCTTCCCCGCACTATCATCATAAGCATTGTCGCCTTCAGGCTCTTCGGCTGTCCGGAGTTCCACTCTGAGTTCCAAGCGCTGGAAGTGTCCCGCCACGAGCCATTGACCGACAGGATGTCCCTGCACTACTTTGAGCTGCCAAAGCTGCCGGACACACCGGAACCAAGCGACGAGCAGAAATTGTGGCTAAAGCTGTTCAAAGCGGAGACCGAAGAAGAATTGAAGCAGTTAGAGGAATTGGGGGTGCCAGTCATGGAACAGGCCATTGATGCCTACCGCAGCGTATCTGCAACCAGCGAGTTCAAGGAACTAGAGCGCCTGCGCTTCCTGGCGCGGCACAATGAGGCATCCGCGCCGGCCCACGCTAGACGCGAAGGCGTGCTGGCGGAACGAGAGAAGTGGCAGAGCGCTCTGGCAGAGAAAGACACCGTGCTGGCGAAGCAGGTCGCCGCGATGGCATAGAAAGACGCGCTCATCGCCGAGCTTCGGGCAAAATTGCAACCATAGGCAAATCACGGCTCCGCCTACAAGCCCGACTACAATGTACCCAAGCCCCCCCAAGAAACCACAAAAAGAAAAGAACAACAAAGAGAGAAAATGGAATTCGCGCCAATAGAAATTGACAGCAAAAACACCGGCGACTGCCAACCAGCCACTACCCCCTGACCTTACCTGCTTTTGCCAATGCCAGCAGGTATTCATGGCGCGGGGCGGTGGTCGGGTTGATTGGGGCGGTATTCGGGTTGGCTGGCATTAATATGGATACACGGAAACCGCTCTTCCACAGGTCGTATTCGTCATTCATCTTTTTGTTCAGCCTGGCAACAAAGGCGTCTCTGTCTTCCACGCTCTTGGTGTCAAGCAGGCTGACCTCTTTATCATCAATAGTGTATGTGAATAAAGCCTTTAGCGCTGTCTGGAAAAACGGCTCTTCATCACAGCTACAGGTGATGAAGATGTCGCCACCCCACCCAAAATACCTACCACTAAAAGACCATGCATTTATATCACTTCGATAATTCTGTTGATTCTTATCATACAAAGATTCAAAGTAGTCAAAACTAAGGGACACTAATAGAGCCGCTTCTTCTGGTGAAACCCGCTCCATCAAGTCCGCAAAATCATTCTTATCGTCCCACCAGTCCATCATGCGAGACCTAGTAGCACTCGTAGGATTAAATTGCAAAAAACGATTATACTGCCAAGCGCTAAATTGAAACTGCTTCTTATACTCTTCCAGCATGTTTCTGCGAAATATTATAATTGCCGCCAAATTCGCTGTAACTTCGTCTAAGAAGTGCATCTTCCATGAATTTTCTGGTTTTTTAATATTCCAAACATGTTTTGCGTTTGCCCCATGCCGAAACCCATGCTCCCATTTGTAGGCGAAGGCAGCATTTCCCCGTTCCACTTCTTTTGCCAACGTTTCCCTCAGCACCGGGTCCGTCACTGACGGCGACAACACAAAGTCAGAACCACGCGCGGTGTGATTGTACATTGCATACCCAAACTCCATTAGCCTTGAAAAATCATCCCATCCCTTTACCTCAATTATTGTTCTGTCTATGTTCACAGGCCCACTGAGTTGCGCGTATTCCGCGTCCCTGGTTCTCTCCTCGCTCCCCAGGCGCGTGCTGGCTGTACAGGAAGCCGTATAGCTGCCCTCCTGTGTGGTAGCGGTGATTATCGCCTCGCCTATGCCCTTCATCTTTACAGACCCGCCCGACACCTCAGCCAGGGCTGTGTCGCTGCTGACCCAAGTAAGAGCCTTGTTCGTAGCGTTACCTGGCTGCACCTGAGCGACAAGCGTCCACGACTCCCCACAGTTAATGCCCACGGATTCTGGCAGTGTCACGCCCGTGACAGCCACATAGTAATCTCCCCCACCAGAGCAGGCAAGAGAGCCAATCATACCATTTCCCATTATTAACAGGATAAATGTATATTATGCTTATTTGTATAGGAGGACAAATGGCAAGACCAAAAGGAGCATATACAGTTCGTCTAGCAGAGCA
>JAITCJ010000049.1 GCA_031283145.1 Holophagales bacterium
CCGGACATCCAGCCCGGATCATCAACGATAAGGTAAATTGCCTTTGCTTCAGAACCAGGATTTGTGTATGTCAGCCGAGGCTGAAACTGCGGCAGCGTTGAACTCAAACCACCGGGTACGGCCTGACCCCACGCGTCGCAGATAATCAAGCGAAACCAGCCCCGATTGGGATGCTCCAGATTGATTGTCACTGATTCCCCTGGCGGAACAACAAAGCCGTAGCCTCTCCCCCCCGCAGGCAACTCTGCGTAGTCAACTATTTCGTAAGTGTCCGGCGGGATAGCCGTGACCGGAATATAGCCTCTCCGGCTGATAAACATTATGTCGTTGTAAATACTGTTGTACCTGCGATTCCAGTAATTAAAAGTTGGAAAAAATCTTAACCTTGGCAATGGCCTTGGGCGCACTGGTCTGTCGGGCGACTGGAACTGAGGTATCCTTGGAATATCTCCCTGGCGGACATCTTGTCTGCCAGACCTGGAATACTCAACCGGCCTTGACTGCCTGTCTGACACAGAAGATTCCGGAGTTCTTATTGGTCTTGGAGTTGCGCCCTCAGCCCTGGGCGGCCTCTGAGGCGGTGGCGTTTCTTGTCCGCCACGGTTAGCACGCGATTGTGCTGTTGAAACAACGCCGCTGGCAAACATAGTCAGCAACACGGCGATTTTTGAAAGCGTTGTTTGAAAGTTCTTGCTCATAACGCGCCTCCTTAACAAAACAAGCAATTCAACTTCTCAAAGTTAAGTCGCTCTAACTGTAGTATAGTGTTTTGTCTGGCAATTTAGTTCTGTATATATTACAGTTTTGATGATGCCGACCGATTTTAAAGTTTTTTCACTGTATATCCGCAACTCATTTTGCAAAAACTTTCTCAGAATCGTCTACGAAGGTCCTTTAATTTCTTGCGCCAAGCGGCGGCAGGTTTTTTGGAGTGAGCAATGTCAAGATTTTTATTGCCCTTTCTGCTATTCAACTACCTGGCCGCCGATGGGCTATCCGATTTTAAGGCCGCGCTCGTACGTTACACAGCGAAATCAACTATTAAAGGGACTCTTGAAGTCCAGACATGGAGTAGGCAGGGCAAGGGTAAAGACGCGACTGAAATGAGAGGACAAGCGTCGGCTTGGGTCGAATATGGCCCTCAAGGTCTGCAAATGCGATGGAACCGCCCTTTTTTAAATCAGTTGGATCAGGAAGCGCGATTGCGTACGAAAGGTACCCCCCAGAATAACCAAGTCTCCAACGCTCTTTGGCATATGGATTTGCGAAAGACTTATGATTTGTTGGACGCTTCAAAAAATTTGTCGCTAATACTCGAAATAGCCACCTTTCAAAGCGAAGGACTGGAGCCGTTAAATGGGCGGACAACTCGTGTTTTGCGCTTTTCTGTTCCGCAATCAGGAGTACCGGAGAGGCTTCACAGGTGGATCAAAGAATTTAACTCAACCGCAAAAATTTGGATTGACAAGGAAGGCAACCCGCTATCTTACTGGCAAAGTACTCATATTAAAGCCCGCGCTTTCCTGGTTACTTCTTTTGAACAAACCCAGGAACAAAGCGTCACTTATTCCAGAACGGCAGACAACCTGGTATGTCTCAGCGTGGAGGAAAAACAGGAATTCGGAGGCGGGGGGGAATACAACTCAAGCAGAACGATACGCACTTTTAGCCCTCAGTGACATGCAAAAATAGCAATTCCATGTGAAATGTGCAATTTAAAATGGAGTAAAGTCTGTCAGCCGCTTGGAACAATTGCGAAGCCATATCTGTTTGGCTATAAACTGGTCTTATGAGGTCGTATGCGCTCAGATTACGAAACTGTAATTGGATTGGAAGTTCACGCCCAGCTCTCAACAGTGAGCAAGATGTTCTGTGCCTGCGCCAATAAATACGGCGCCGAGCCAAATACGCTGACATGTCCGATATGCCTTGGTCTGCCTGGTACGCTCCCCGCGATTAACGCCAGAGCGGTGGACATGGCCATAGCCTTTGGCCTGGCTGTCAACGCTGCGATACAAAAAAAAAGCCGCTTTTACAGGAAGCAGTACTTTTACCCCGATCTCCCAAAGGGCTATCAAATAACACAAGGCCCGGTTGCGGTGGTTGAGGGCGGTTCGCTGGAAATCCTAGGTGACCCAGCCGCGCGCGGGTCTGAAGGGAATATTCAGATCGGCATTGAGAGGGCGCACCTGGAAGAGGACAGCGGCAAGAGTACGCACGAAGCCAAGCGCAGCCTTGTTGATTTGAATCGCGCTGGTGTGCCTTTGCTCGAAATTGTAGGCAAGCCGGAGCTTCGCAGCCCAACTGAAGCGTACAATTATCTGAAAGCCCTCCACAGATTAGTGACAGCGCTGGGTATTTGCGACGGGAATATGGAAGAAGGCTCTTTCCGCTGTGACGCCAATGTCTCTGTCCGCCCCAGGGGACAGGAAGCTTTCGGCGTCCGAGTGGAAATCAAAAACCTCAACTCTTTCCGCTATGTGCGCCAGGCACTGGAATATGAAGTAAAGCGCCACACAGAACTGCTCAGCGCCGGTACATCGCCGGTACAGGAAACCAGAGGCTGGGACACGGAAAAGGGCGAGAGCAGGATTCAGAGGGAAAAGGCCGAGGCTATGGATTACCGTTATTTTCCTGAGCCGGACTTACCGGCGCTGGAGATTACACAGGCGGAAATAGAGGCTGTAAGGGCTTCAATGCCCGAACTTCCGTCAGCCCACAAGAAACGCTTCACCAACTCTTACGGATTAACGGATTACGAAGCTGAAACGCTCACACAATACCGAGCGTTCGCCGATTACTTTGAAAGCGCGGCCAAGTTGTGCAATAACCCCAAACAAACCTGTAACTGGATGTTGGGCGAATTGAGCCGCGCTATTAATGAGCGGGGCGGGAATATTGAAACGCTGGGCATTTCCGCCGAGTACCTGGCCGAACTGATTTCCCATGTGGATAACAAGACAATCAATATGAACACGGCCAAAGAAGCCGTCTTACCCGCTCTGCTTGCCGGAGAAGGTAGTCCGCGTGAAATTATTGAAAAGCGCGGTCTGGCTCAGATTTCTGACGCCAGCGCCGTAGAGGCCATTGTTGACTTCGTCATGGCCGCTCATCCGACACAAGTGTCCGAACTGCGAACAGGTAACGCCAAGCTGCGCGGCTTCCTGGTAGGCCAGATAATGAAAGCCGGAAAGGGCAAGGTTAATCCGCAAACAGTGAATGAAATACTGGATCGAAAGTTATAGACAACGGAACTTAAAAACAGGCTGCGCTATGTTCCCTGGTCTGGAATAGAATAGGTTTTGACCCTGAGCGAATTCAGAGGACCGCCATGAACCGGGAACAAGAATCAGAAGAAAACATATCCGAAGACGCAAGCAACGAAATATATGATGAAAACGGCGATATTCAAGTCAAGCAGGATGGCTACCGCCACGTTTATTTTGGCCAGATAGCGGATGGCCTGATACCTTACCGTCCCGGTCCATCCTTATCTACTGATGATGAACTCAGCAGAGCCGCGCTCTCCGATCCTGCGGCCTCAGATGTGGAAAAGCAAAAACCGCAGCCCACAGCTTGGCGAATAGTCTTTTTAATAGCAATCATCAGCGTCGCCTTGGCGGTTGTATTTTGGAAAAAATGAAAACAGGCTCCTCTATGCGAATAATAATTAACGGCAAAACTGTTGAGGCACCGCAAATGGATACTGTCGCCGACCTGGCGGACTGGATTGGCCTGCCCTCTTTTGGCTCCGCTGTTGAATTGAACGGCGCTGTTATAAGAAAGTCCGATCACTCGAACACACCCTTAAAAGAAAGCGATTGCTTGGAAATTGTCAGGCTGGTCGGCGGAGGATAAATCAGGCGCTCTGCGCGTTTGCCAAAAATAGAATGTGTACAAAGTATTTTAGATGAATCCGAGGCATGAATGACTAAGTCATACTACGCGGGAATGGAGATTGACGCCCCGTGCGGCAGGTGCAAGATGGAAACCGGGCACCGCGTTTTATCAATAACGGAAAACATACCGGAAAAACTGATATGTGTCATGTGCGGTTCAATACACAAATTCAAGCCGGAACGCATAACAGACAACAGACCTGCAAACATTAAGGCCGCTCGCCCTTTAAGGGCTGCGCAATCGGCTCCAAAGCGTTCAGCGCCATCTTCCTCTCCTTCGCACTTCCAGAATTTAATGATCGCGGAGCGGGCGGGAGCAATCGCAAAGCCATACGGCCAGGGAATCGCCTGGGATACGGGGATGTGGATAGACCATCCTGTATTTGGCCTTGGAAAAATACAGCATAAATCAGGCCGTAAAATTGACGTACTGTTTCAAATAGGTCTTAAAACCTTGATGGCACTATAGTTGTTGTTGTTTCATATCAAAATTGCGTTCCGCAATTTTGATATGAAATTTTTTGAGGCTGTCTCCAAATAATGTGATAGCAGTTCAACTACAAAAGTGGAATTGCATATATAGTGAAACAACTTTAAAACGGTACATTGCCCTGTGCCTTTCGTCTGCGCTACCGTTCCGTTTTTAATGGAGTCAAGTGCCGTAAGTCACTGTCGTTGCCCCGCAACGCCAGCGCCAACGGCGATTTGCCTCCATTCCTGTCGGCGGTTCGCGTAACGAAGGCGCAACCTTGAAACGAAGTGCTTCCCACTTGAATAAATAGGATGATTTTTAAAGTTGACTGGCTATAACACCGCTGACGTCCCCCGAAGCTAAAAGCACAATACCTGATTCTGTCAGGATGGACAAACGCCCATCCGACTCCCATCCCTGACAGGTTCCGCAGCCATCTTCCCAGCGAATCGCGTCTCCACACTCAGGCCAGCGAAAGGCGGGCATACGCTGCGTCTCAAGATTTTGCCACGCTGACAAGACCCTTTTTGCCAGGTCAATCATTTCCGGTACATTAACGGCTCCAAGCGAAGCGAGTGACGCGGGCGGGATTGCACGCTCAGGAAGCTCAGGCGCGTAAAATATATTCAGACCCATGCCCAATATGACGTGGTCATTTTTTTGTTCGCCTATAATCCCGCCTATTTTTACCAGAGACTTTCCGCGCCAGTTTTGTTTGTAAGCGACTAAATCATTGGGCCATTTGAGTCCCAGGCGTATTCCGCACGGTTCCAGAACTTCCGCCGCTGCGCTCATGGCGGACTGCAAAATGGTTCCTGATGAAATCCTCAATGGCGGCAAACAGGCTGAAAGCCATAGCCCGACGTACGCTCCACTCTCCCATGAATTTTTTCCCCTGCCCCTGCCGGCGGTTTGCGTGTCCGCCATGACACCGCAAAACCCCAGCTCAGGGTGCCTCGCCAG
>JAITCJ010000100.1 GCA_031283145.1 Holophagales bacterium
CAAATAAGGTTCGCGTCCTTCAGTCGTTTCAGGCAGACGGTCCTGGGGCAGCGATTCAATAATATGTGACGCGACCCTGACGGCATTGACCATTTTGCCCTTCGCGTAACCAGGATGGACGTCATGGCCAACAACTGTGATTACCGCGGAATCCGCGCAGAATGTCTCGTCCTCAATCTCACCCACATCTGACCCATCCAACGTATAGGCATAATTTGCGGCAAAGGCCGCCACGTCGAAGTGTTCAGTGCCGCGCCCAACTTCCTCATCCGGCGTAAAACCTATCCTTACAGTCCCATGCAAAAATTCAGGATGTTCTTTCAGCCAGGCCACGACAGTTAAGA
Source organism: Holophagales bacterium (assembly GCA_031283145.1). Taxonomy (GTDB): domain Bacteria; phylum Acidobacteriota; class Holophagae; order Holophagales; family Holophagaceae; genus WRHW01. The sequence goes on from JAITCJ010000100.1 coordinate 345, forward strand.
TTTCCGCGAGGCCGGCCTTGTCATCCGCCCCCAAAAGCGTTGTCCCATCCGATGTGACAATCGTGTGACCCAGACAGCGCTGTAAATTCGGATTCTGAGCAACCGGGATAGCGTCGCCTGCTCCGGGCAGAGGGATATCGCCTCCTTTGAAATCTTTAAGCACCTGGGGCTTAACCGCATGACCTGAGACCCCTGGATAAGTATCCAAATGGGCAATCAGACCAATGACGGGCACAGTTGGATGCCCTTGCGGCAAATTTGACGGCACGGTTGCCATCACATAACCCCACTGATCCATTGCGGCGTCTGAACAGCCTAACTCTTTCAGCTCCTCCACTAAGAGGCGCGCCAAATCCTTTTGCTTTTCAGTCGTTGGAAAACATTCAGCAATGTCATCACTTTGAGTGTCTATTCGCGTGTAGCGCAAAAAACGGTTAAGCAGATGATCCTGTTCGTTCCGCGATAGAGAAAAGACAGGCATACAGTCCTCCGCAAATCAGGCAAAAATTACACTGTGACTTTAAAGCCGCTATTAACTCGGCTGTTTATTGGCATTAAAAATATGCTCCATTCTGGTTTCTAAAACGTCATCTTCTTCAAAGCCCGAAATTTGCATGTAGTGCAACGCCGAATCAAGCAGGGCGCTATGCGGGACAAGTCCAATAAATTTAATGCTTCTGATACCAGTCCCAAAGCGCTTCAGTTCTGTTTTGATCGCCTCAAGCACTCGGTAGAGCGGAGTAGCGCTGTAATTGCGAACTGTGAGATTGATAACGGCAAGTCCGCAGGCGCGGTCCAGTCCGGGGTAGAGCCTCACGTCCGGCAATCCATTTTCAGCGCCTGAAAGGACGTGCGCGACGTGCTTGGCGGCTTCCCCATCATTTGTATTCAGGTACACCTCAAGATTGACCAGCGGTAGCCGGGCGCTGACCATAGTTGCGCCTCGGTCGGCAGGGAACTCATTCGGGCCGAAATCGGGCTTCCACGCGGGGTCCTGCATCTTGGCGGCAAAGCCCTCGTACTCGCCTTCGCGTATGGACTCCAACTCACGCCGCATCGGAGTTTTGGCGGCGTCGCCGGATAAATAGACAGGCAGGCCGTACCTGGCGCCGACCTCCCTGCCAAACTCATTTGCCCATTTAATGGCGCTTTCAAGCGAAGATTGTCTTATGGCGACAAATGGAACAATGTCAACCGCGCCAATGCGCGGGAAAGCTCCCTCGTGCTGCCGCATGTCTATTTTTTTGATAGAGGCTTCATAGATAGTAAAACAACCTTGGAAAATAGCGTCTTTACCCCCCATGAGGCAAAAGAGCGTACGATTTCTGGCCTGATCCATAGCCACATCTAAAAGCAAAAGGTCGGGTACCTTTTCCAGTTGGCTGCGGAGTCCCTCAATAAAAGCTACGTCCCGCCCTTCAGATATATTTGGCACAGCGGTAATTAATTCTGTCATTGCCGTCTCCCAGAAAAATCAGAAAAGAAAACTAGAAAAGCCCCAAGAAAATACCTGCGGCGATTGCCGAACCAATAACACCGGCAACGTTGGGTCCCATCGCGTGTTGGAGCAGGAAGTTGGTCGGATCTTCGGACTGCCCGACAATGTGAGCGACGCGCGCCGAATCAGGCACTGCTGAAACACCGGCGGCGCCAATCAGAGGATTGATTTTGTTTTTGCTGAATACGTTCATCAGCTTGGCAAAGGCAACCCCCGACGCTGTCGCAAATGAAAACGCCACGCAGCCCATAGCAAAGACCATCACAGATTGTTTGGTCAAAAATACCGTCGCGCTGGTTGAGGCGCCAACGCCCAAACCGATCATGATAGTACAAATATCAAGCATCGCCGAAGAAGCAGTCTTGGCTAACCTGGTGGTAACGCCTGACTCGCGCAGTATATTACCCAAAAACAGCGGCCCAAGCAACGGCAGACCGCCTGGGGCGACAAGACAAGTGACAATCAGCGCCCCAATGGGGAAAGCGACTTTTTCAAACTTGCTGACCTTGCGGCCAGGCGCCATGCGGATTAAACGCTCCTCGCGCGTTGTGAGCAGTTTCATGATCGGCGGTTGGATCACGGGCACCATAGCCATATAGCTATAGGCGGCGATTGCTATTGGGCCAATCAAACTTGGCGCCAGGCGGCTGGCCGTAAAAATAGCCGTAGGACCATCCGCCCCCCCGATAATGCCAATGGAGGCCGCGCTTTGAGGACTGAAGCCCAATAAGAGCGACCCCAAAAAGGCAGCGTATATGCCAAATTGCGCCGCAGCTCCCAGCAACAAGGATTTGGGATTGCTCAGCAACGCGGAAAAATCTGTCAGCGCCCCAATGCCCAAAAAGATCAGCGGGGGCAAAAAACCACTTTTTACGCCGTAGTAAATCATACCCAAAACGCTGTTGCCGCCCGTATTGAACACATACTCATGTGTTACGGGGTCAATCATATACACAGAAACACTATTAAAAATAGAAAGCGGCATCGGCATATTGCCAATCAATATCCCAAACCCGATCGGAACCAGCAGCAACGGTTCGTAATCTTTGGCTATAGCCAGGTATAAAAAGAAAAAGGCAACCAAAACCATGATTACGTTGCCCCAAGTTATATTTACAAAACCACTTCCGCCAAGGATTTGATCTATATAGCCTGTTACATATCCCCGCCGTACGTCTTTAGAAAAATATCCGGCGTTAAATTGTGTCACCCTTCCCAAACTCTCATGATCAGATATGATTTCAACCGTGCAAATACCGGCCAGATTGTTATTGTCGTCATACAGGTTCCCCTTTGCGCCCCTCTTAAAAGTTGACGCTGTAATGTCTTTTTTGCCTTTGTCTATATAGAAATAATTTTCTGACTTCTCCAACTGAAATTTTATATGGTTCAAATTAAGTTCAGGAATTTCAACGTGATCAACGTCGGCAATGGAAACCCCCGGCGCAATGGAATCTATACGGGCAACCGCTTCAAAGTCGTCGGCAAAAGCAGTGACAATAGTCCCGGCTTCATTTCCATACACATCCTTTAAAATCCCCCGTGTGGCCAGCGGACCCTGAAAATCATTTTTCAGGCCATGGGTAGTACCCTTGTTAAACCGGATATATACTTCGCCCGCGACAAACTTCACGCCAAAGCTGGGGCGCGATTCGGCTCGCAACGGCGCCGCGAGCAGTATTAAAAGAATCAGCAGCCATAGTTTCTTCACGGCAAACTCCCTACAGCATTGCCATTTTAGGCCTTGCGACTTCAACAAGCAGGTCGCCCTCGCCGACATTGTCGCCCTCGCGGACGTGTATCTTTGAGACCGTACCATTGAATGGAGCCGTAACCGGGTTTTCCATCTTCATGGCCTCCATTACCAAAAGCACCTGACCAGCCTGAACATTATCGCCCTCCTTAACACGTATCTGAAAAATAGCGCCTGGCATGGGGGCAACAATACTGCTTTGCCCCGCCACCATTGGAGCCGGACGATACAGCGCCGGCGTTGGAATCCCTGTCGGCACCGGTGGCGGTGGCGGCGGTCTGAGCGCGGTATCCGATATAGTGATTTCTTTGCGGCCGATGGACACCAGATTGACGTCATATTCAACGGAATTGACAACAACCTTGGCTCGCTCTGAGGTAAGCTCTTTCACTTCGGCGCGGTATTCCTTGCCGCCAATATTCATCACATGTTCACTCATACAAAACTCCTGGCTGGTCTCAGCGTTATCCGTGGGTACGGCGGATGGTCAATCTTTGCGTAACATGGCTTCCGAAGAGGCGTTGCTCCATTTCCAGAGCGGCGGCTATCACGGCAAGGATTTCCGGCGTTGGCGGCGCAGCCGGCGGCTCGGCAGCCGGAGACGCGGCGGTTTTCGGCAGCGGGGCGGCGTGACCATGTTCATCCCCCTCGCCCCATTTAACATGTCTGGCAACACGGTTAAACATGTTAATGAACAAAATGCACAGTATAAGCCCAATAAAAACAACGCTTATGCCGAGTGCCGTAATAGTCCAGGCTTCTAGTTGTGTCATCTGCTCCTCACAGCGGAATATTGGTATGCCGTTTTGCCGGGTTATCCAGCTTTTTATCCGCCAGCATCTCAAGCGCCTTGATCACGCGGAACCTGGTGGAGGCCGGGTCAATAATGTCGTCAATGTAACCTTTGCGTGCGGCGGCAAACGGCGTCG
>JAITCJ010000109.1 GCA_031283145.1 Holophagales bacterium
ACATAAAACAGAGATCGCGGACATCGTAAATGAAGTAAACAAAAGGCGCGCGAGGTGGCAGCCGCAATAAATTGATTCATTGAACGAACTTGCATTTTTTTAGCATCACGCTGCCCATATACAGCCCATCAACTCTTGCCATGAACCAGATTTTTTGTCCTTTCCGCAGCCCCGCTACTTTTTGTTTCTGGTTGTTATTAAATTCAGCGTGCGTCTCGTTAAACCTGTCGCCTGTTTCTAAAAGGACAAGCAAATTGTCAAACATATCTTTATTGATGCTATCTACCTTGCCGATTAACACTACAGTTTTCCGTTTGTATTTGTCGTCCGCCGCCACTTCGTTGTCCGGATATTCCTTGTGCAGAGCCACAACAGAAATAGTCTTTGCTTTAAGGTCTTCCAGGGCTTTGGCCGAACGCTCCGCCTCCGCCTCCTTCGCCTTTTCCCTCGCATCCTGCATTGTCTTTAAAGCCCTTTTTTGCTTGGGCGTCATGTTGGATAAAATAATGGGAATAATAACCTGAGATAACATTCCTATAACGATTAAAGACCCGCATCCGATTCCAATACAGGCTAACGAACCTCGTTTTTTCTTTTGCCCTTGACCTGGTTCTATTTCGCTAGTGTTTAAATCTTCTCCGTTCATGATTATCCCATATAAAATTTTATTATACTGAGTTTATCTCCCAAACGCAAACAAACAAAGCGCAAGAGAGCCAGTCGCAAAACGCCGGTTTCGCGACTTCAACGGAGTTGCTAGGCTGTGCCAGAATGGTGCCGGACGCGACACTGGAGCGGAAGGCGTCATTACGGGCGCGGACAGAAACGGGGTTTTGCAATTACCTCGCCAGTTTCGCGACTTCAACGGAGTTGACAGGCTGTGCCAGAATGGTGCCGGACGCGACACTGGAGCGGAAGGTCGAATATTCAAGTCATACTGTTGACACTGGTATAAAAGTATTGAAAATATTGGCTTTTTTGGGGCTTTTTTGGTGGCGGGGGCGGGGGGTTTCTGTGCCGTTTATCGTCCGTAAGTGTTGAAAATTTCCTGTAATTTTCAAAAACAGTCCCCCATTAGTCCCCCAAATTTTCATTTTTTCCCAACCGAAAGAAGCGTTATAAGTCTTGATTCCATGCGGGCCTCGGATTCACGAAACATCTCGCAAAGCTCTTTATGATTTGGGATTTCGCTGATTCTCTCTTTGATGTTCTCCAGTTCGGCAATTTGAGTGCCGCGCTGTTCTTTTATTTCAGTGACGTCCTTTCGCAGTTCGTCTATACGATCCCAAACTGTTGATATGCTGTGCTTATAGGCGGCTTCTATCTTCTCAATTTGGCCGTTCAACGATTTCCATATCGCGCCAACCAGCGCGCCAACTATCATAATCACTATTCCTAAAAGCCATTCAAATCCGACACTCATTTTTTCTCCTTTGTTTCGCTTTGATAGGCTTTAAGTCGTGATTCAAGGTCTAATGCCCAGGCCGTCAAAAGTTCCCTGTCAGCCAGCAGTGCCTTGACGAGTTCTTGAATAGTCGGGGCCTTTGTCAGTTGCGAGCTTGGCAATACGGGGCGCGGCGGTATTTGAGGCTCCGGAGCCGGAACAGGCACGTATTCACGCACTATGACCTTTTCAGGCGGTGGCGCGGGGGGGCATGGGGGGCATGGAACGCAGCCGATAAGCAATAAAAATATGTGACTGGCCAATAGATAAACACTGGTTTTTCTGAAAATATTGGCGTAAATATTAGCTTTGCAATGGGGGCAAAATACCCCCATGTGGCCACCCGCATGGATACTGGATTTTTTCATAAGGTTCCTTCCTGTAGCTGATCCAATGCCCATGCCACAAGTTCTTGCGTGTCGTCCGGCGCGGTCGCGTCCAGAATCGTCCGCGCTTTGACTTCCGCCCTGACGCGCTGTATGGCGGCTGTAACGGCGGCTTTGGCTATGATGTCAGATTGCGTTTTTGCCTCTGTCTTAATACGCTCTATGGCCTCGCTCTGAGAGGCCACGAGGGTTGTCAGAGTGCTGTTTTCGGCCTGGAGCGCGCCGATTTTTATATTTAGTTCGGCTATGGTCGCGTTCTGGTTGGTTATCACCTTGAGCAACAAGCCGCTTGCGGCTATTGCCGCCAAAAGCATGAAAAACAGTAGTTTTTTCATGCGCCGCTCCATGTTTTGGAACGCAGGGTTTGAATCACATCCAAGAGGACGCTTGCGGCTTGATCCTGTTTTTCTTTCATTTCACGCCGCTCTTTTTTAACGATTGCCAGCTCGTCTATCAGTTCGGCAATTTTACGAACTTGATCAGTGTCAGGCGCTGTAACGGATTTAAGCAGGGCCGCCACTTCATCCTCACTCAAAAATTTTTCCATTTTGCGCCTCCCTCAGCCTTGTCAATAGCTCCCCGCACTGCTCTTTGTAGATGTCGCGCTCTGTGGTTAAATGCGCGTTCTCGTTTTTCAGTCGTTGTATTTCCCGCAATAGCTCAGATACGGGGGCGCTGTGCCGGTTTCGGTTTATCCATAGGGCATCCATTATTCGCGTCCAGACCATTATTTTTCCTTGTCAATAGCCTCGGCGAAGCGACCGACAGTAACCGCGCTGAAACTGGTTACTATCATGGTTGTCGCAAGGTCTTTAACGCTGCCGCTCATTTCAAATTTGAGACCCAACAGACACAAAGAGCAGCAGAGCAGAAAGGCTCCCAGGCACAAATACCGCCTCAAGCTCGGTTCACCATCGCCTTCGCTCAATAACCTTGATAGCCATTTAAGCATTTACCGCCTCCAGTTTGAGTATTGGCTGGCGGCTGGCGGCCTCAATGCGCCTGCACGCCGCGTCAAAATATGCTTCTGTCTTTTCAATGCCGATAAATGTTCGGCCTGTCCGCATACAGGCAACACCCGTTGAGCCGCTGCCCATGAACGGGTCTAAAACGACAGTCCATTCTGAGCGGACAGAGAGCAGCCATTCCATGAGCGCAACGGGTTTCTCAGTCGGATGTTTTTTATTTGTGAGTGTAATTGTCTGACATGTAAAAAAACCGTTGCCATAATTAAAAATGTCATCCTCGCATATCGGTTTAACAGATAATGATCCTGAACTTGCCGCGATAATATATTCACATTGTGACCTGAACCAGCCTTGTCGCGGGCGCGTCCCCTCTCCCTTATTCCACGGGATTATCCCGCGATAGACCCACCCGCCAATCTGCACGGCGTCTATCATCACAGGCAAGTTCCGCCAATCTATAAAAGTAAAGCAAACACCGCCCGGAACAGTTACGTCCAGACACATTTCAAGCCAATCACTACACCACAATAAGAAACTTCTTTGGTCGCGGTTATCTCCGGCGAAATTTGTATAATCTATTTGAGTGTATTTTTTGCCTGATTCCCGATTTCTGTCACCTCTTGTGAACCCGCCGCTGCTATACGGCGGGTCGGTTATCACAGCATTAACAGATTGTTTTAGCGTGGGAAGTATTTCCCGACAGTTCCCCAGATAAAGCGCGGCGTTTTCAAAACGCTCAACTCGCATTTGGAACCTCCGCCGCCCGTTTGAGCCAGCCTTTCAGGAACTTTTGAGAGGCGGGACGCGCGGCGGCGATTGCGCGGTAATGCTCTGCGGACACGAGGCAAAGCACTTCCAGCAGTTCCGCAGGATCGCAGTTATTCAGCGCGGCGAGCGTCAATGGTCCAAGACGTCCATCAACCGTAAGGGCCGCTTTATACTCGCCATTAAGGACTTGTTGGGACAAAATGATGGCAGTCGTAACGCCCATATTCACAGCCATATCAAACAACTTGGTTGCCACGCGCTGGTTATTAATGCCGTCAAATTTCCAATAATCTGCATAGTAAATGGCCTCGACTTTATAACGCGAAATGGCCTTTAATTCTTGTTTGGTGGTTATTCCGTGTCTTTGCGCGGTTTTGAGTGTAATGCCGTAATTCGTGGCGCCGCCTGGGTCCGCTGGGTCATCAGACCAGCCGCCCTCGTGTTTGAGTGTGTATGCAAGCGCGGGTTCAAAATTCGCCATTTAACGCCTCAATTCTTTTGGGTTCATTACCTTTTGCCAGTTTCATCGCTATGCTCTCAGGCGTGGCTGGACTCACAATGAATACACCCGCTCTGCTGAGGACTTCCGCAGCGTATTGGGCGCAGTGATACTCGCTTTTTACCAAGCGCAAGCCAAGCAGTGTCTTCCAGAGGTTTTGAAAGCTGTATTTCCTGTCCAGCTCGTCAAGGGCAAAAGCCAGCGCTCTGGGATTCCACTGCGCGTCCGATGGGAGCCAATAGGCTCCGTCAAGTTCATGGCTCAAGGGTCTGGCTCGTGTGCCTTTGAATGGATAGGCGTCCAATACCATCAGGCGGTTTCCCCACCATACGGCAATTCCGACATGGCTCCAGCGGCTCTTGGTTGCCCACTGGACGATACGGGCGGCCAGGCCGCAGCCACGCCAGAGAATCACATCGCCTGATTTTATGCCGTTGCGGGCGGATGGATAGCGCATTATGCCTCGCTCTCCGGCCATTCGAGTTTCGGAAGCGTTTCAAACAGTTCCTCAAGCGTGGGCATATCCTGCTCACCTGCCAGCACAGCGCCCATGACTTGATAGCACTGCGCCCAGGTCGCGTCACGGGCTGTAACGCAGTAGGCGGCTTCAAGCCGGAACTGCGGGACGGCGCTTGTGACATATGTGCAAGCTGACATAATGCCGTCATATCCCCGCGTCCGCGCGAATGCGTCAAGGCGATTCTGCACGGCGTCTGTATATTGCGCCGTTATCTGCTCAAGTGTTGGCGGGGGCGGGGGTGGCGGGGCTTCCAGATAGGGCGTTCCATCGTCATGCCACTTAATGAGCAGACCGCTGGAATGCTTTGCGAAAATTTCGGCGTGTTGTTCTTCTGTGAGTTCAACGCACGGATCAACGCCATTTTTATCAAGAAAAAATCCCCAAGTGTTATTACGTTTACCTGTATATATCATACCAGCACCCATCCCACACCCATAACTTCAAACTCTACGGTGCCCCACGCGTTGTTTGCGACAGGATACACATTGACCCAAGCGCCAAACTGCTCATCATGATGTGCGGCATAGTAAAGCTGGCCGATGTTATTCGTACGCAATACAGCACTCATGGCCGCGCATTTGAAAAAAGTAATTGGCCAACCCTGGCTGAGGTAATCTCCCTGTCCGTTACTACCATACGGAATATAACCACCTACATACATCCACTGTATAAGCAGACCGTTTGCTAATAGCATGTATCCCCAGGTTTCACCATTATATCCTATCGTCATTGCGGAATCGCCGTTCTTTCCTGGCGGCCCCTGTAGTCCAGTGGCTCCAGTCTCACCTTTCTGTCCTGGGTCGCCCTTCTGTCCTGTCGCTCCGGTAGCTCCCGTGGCTCCCGTGGCTCCTGTCGGTCCTTGTGGTCCAGTATCGCCTTTCGGCCCTTGAACGCCGCCTGGCAGTCCAAAATGCAACAGCAAATTCTGCGCTGTTCCAAGGTTCTGGACGTATGGCGGACTTCCAACGGCAAGCGCGTCAACGCTGGCGTCAAGGGCAATAGTGGCGGGGCCTTGCGCTCCTGTCGCTCCGGTGTCGCCCTTATCCCCTTTATTTCCCTGATCGCCTTTATCACCCTTTGGGCCCGTGGGGCCTTTCGGCCCCGCCATCGGCTTGCCGGGCAGTCCAAAAGTACCTGCGCTCATAAATTGCCCCCGCTTATCACCGAAGCGTGATATGTCCCGGCCGTGGCGGGCGCGAATTGCATGGAATAGCCGTTTTCAAGTATTAATGGCGGGTCGGGTATCCATAGGTTGTTCCACGCCGCCGCCGTATTACTCGGTGTTACGGCTGTTACGGTAATTTCTTTGATCAGCCGCTTGTCCGCGCCCTTTATCAGAAAGACCCTCAGAGTATTGGCCGTTGTGGCCGCCGTTGCGTGAAACTGTATGGCGTCAATCCTCATTCCTGACGCCGCGCCGCATGTGACTATTGTCGCAAGCGTCCCGCTTCCGTCCCTGTTGGTGTTTGCCGTTGTGGCTATGCCGCCTGAATTGACAGCGGTTTGAATAAATTTGGGGTCTCCCATAGTGCCTCCTATGCACAGACGAATGACGCGGCGAAGTTGCTGATAGTGCCTGAATTTGTGTTTGTGACGCTATCAACATAGCCTTTTGTCGCTATATCAGCCGCCGCGCTTGGTGTGGCAACTTGCGCCCTGCCGTTGGCGTCACGGATAACAAGGCGGCTTGCTGTGGCCAGAGAAGTAGCGCCGTGGGCGTTGTCCGCGTCAATGTGGGAATCAACATACGCCTTTGTCACGTCCGCGCCGCTTATACCGCCGATGGCGTCATCAACGTATTTTTTGTTGCAAATATCATCATTGGCGGCGGGTGTGATTATTTGCGCCCGTCCGGCGGCGTCCCGCAGAACAATATTTTCAGGAAGCGGGTCGCTTGAGCATTCCGGCGCGGGTCGGTTTTCGAGTTCAAAGACGTGCTCTTGTGTAACCACGAGGCCCTCTTTCAACCCGTCCACTTCCCTTTTCAGATGCGCGGTTCTGTCGGCAAGGGCTTGGTGCGGGATGTTGACGGGGCCGCCCATACCGCCCAGAACCGGGTCATCCACTTGGATAAGCGGTATTTTGTCCTGCCAGAGCGCGTTTGGATCGTTATTTAACCAGTTTGGCATGTTTTTCGTCCTTATAAATGGCCTGTTTGTGAATGGCTGCGGCAAATGAGTAGTATTTGTGTCATGTTTTTTCTCCCGTGTCCGCTCCTCTTGCGGAGCGGTGATGGACGCGCTTCGCGCTGTAAATTAACACCGGCGGCGGGGCGGCGCGGGGCGCCGTCCCGCTGCCTTTCTTTAACCGCCTCTGGCGGCCAGATGCCAAGTGCCCTCTAAAATCACATTTGGCGCGGCTTTTACTATCGGCAAATCGCGCTTTATGTGCAGGTCGTTGTTGCTTCTGTCGGCCAAAATCACACCCACAACGTCCGTTAAATTCAAATCATCGGCTGATACGCGCCAACGCACGGCACAGGCGTTGTTTTCAAAGTACTCAAGCCAAATGTTTGGCGAAGCCTGCCGATTGCCCTTTGAATCCAATAAAAACACGTTATAAACACTCGCTATTTCAAGCGGCGGGTCAATAACAACGCTGTGGATTAAGTGGCGTGCGTAAAATCCAACCAATACCGAGCGCAGTGGCGCCCAATCTCTGGCAAGTGATGTGGCCTGTTCCCTGTCAAAATCATCAAATACGCGGCTGTTTTCATCCAAATACAGGCGTATCCGATAACCGCGCCAATTCTCGAAGTCCAGGCGGTATTCGCCGCTGAAAATACGCGCGCCATCGTGTATGAATTTGCCATTATATTTAACGAATACGCGATTAAAATCGGCTTCAAAATTATATGCTCCGTTATGGATAGCCGCGCCATCGTATTTGAGGGCTGTTATTCGGTCAATTACTTCGGCCTCACTGAAACCAAGCAGGCGCATGACTTCCTCAACACTCCATGGGGTTCCGCGCTTGCGCTGTAAGCAAAGGGCGTTTCTGACAAGGCGTTCTTTCCGCTCCCGTGTCCTCATGGCCTGATAGAGCGGCCCCGCAACGTCAAACTGCCTGGCGAGTTCCCACAGAACTTCATCTGGCGCGTGTTCTATGGCAAGCGGACAGGCAAGCCAGGTGTCAATGTCCAGAGAGGCGTCCAGAGCGGCGGCAAAGGCGTGGCCGCGGGCGTCACGGAGGACGGGGGGGAGGAGGGCGGCTGTGGTCATGGGCGGCTGTCTGTGTGCTTGATTTCGGCAGTGGTCATGTTGCGGCTGTCCTTGTGCTTGATTTCGGCAAATGAGGAATGGGATGTCATTCTGTCTCTCCCGTGTCCGCGCCTATCGCGGCGCGGCGCTTGCGCCGCCCGCGTCTTTCTTGCAACCGCTTCGCGGCCTGTTTTTTTAGGCTATCCACACGTCACTCCCGCGAGGCGTATGTCAATTTCAGAGCATTCAGCCCACTTTGCTTCATCAACCTCAACTATGCCGGCGGGTTCAATGAGGTTTACTTGATACAAACCATCTGTTTTTAATGCCAATAATACTTGCGTTGGTGTTACATCCGCGCCCAGTTTAACTCTGTGCGCCAGTCTGTATTCATGCGCGAGAATGCGGACTTTATCAAGGACGATTTCAGGATCATACGTGTCATATACGGTTATATCAGCCCGTATCCTGTATGCGCAGGCTTCCGCAGGGAATGCCCTCACATAGTCATTTATGAGACGCACTGTGTTCTGATTGCATAAATCTTCTACGATCTTGCATAGGTCAGAAGACGCCGCGCCGTCTTTGGAAAGCACATATATATGTATATCGCCGCTGCTTCTTTCACTCACGGCCAGGGCGTCCGCCACAAGGCTTGAAGCGGACAGCGCCCAATACCTGTAGGCTT
>JAITCJ010000207.1 GCA_031283145.1 Holophagales bacterium
TTTGCGTCCCCTGCCAAACATCAGCCCCGCAATATGATACCCCGCCTTTTAAGGCGGGGCGCGTGGCTGTTCCGGCCTGAAGGCCGGGGTCTCAAACCACAGTGGAGTAAAGATGAAAAAAGAGAAAAAATTCTGGGGCAAAACACTCCATCTCTGTAAAGATCAACAATGTACAAGTCATTCACCCATTGACCCTGTCCAGATTGCGCGGATACCGGTACAGCGGAGAACAGCAGGAGGATGTTAAATACTGATATTACCAAAAACCGACGCGCCGACATTTGTTATGTCCTCACTTATCAATCAACTTACTGCGCAGTTCTTTCCCCAGTTTGAAATAAACAATGCGCTTGGATGGCACATGAATAGACTGTCCGCTGCGCGGGTTGCGACCCATACGAGATTTTCTCTCCCGCAGCCTGAAACTGCCAAAGCCGCGAAGCTCAACGCCCTCTCCCGATCTCAGCGCGGAAATCAGACTTTTAAAAAAAGCGTTGACCAATATGTCGGCGTCTTTTTTTGACAACTCCAGTTTATCCATCAAATGCTTAGATAAATCAGCTTTAGTAAGGGTTCCGGCGGATTCCATATCCTCTCCGTTTGTCTGTAAAAGTCTGTGAACGTCTGTAGTTTCAATAATCAGACGATGGAGTGGGGAAGATTCAGTCGTTAGGTTTTACAATCAAGCGAGGTAATTGCAAAACCCCGTTTTTGTCTGCGCCCGTAATGATGCCGTCCGCCCCAGTGTCACGTCCGGCGCTATTCAGGCGCAGCCCATCAACTCCGTTGAAACCGCGAAACCGGAACTTTGCGGCTGGCTCAACCGGCAATCCATTCAAGCAGCCAGCGCGGACCTTCGCCCGTGCCGCCCGGCGCACGGAAGTCTTTTTCAGCGGCGGCCCAAACACTTGAGAGATCAACGTGCGCCCAGGAAGACTCGCCGACAAATTCTTTAAGGAAAAGAGCGGCGGTGATAGCGCCGCCCCAGCGGCTGCCCGTGATGTTTTTCATGTCAGCGATAGTACTCTTGAGGGATTCCCTGTACTCCTCAACCAGAGGAAGCTGCCAGAGGTGTTCCCCAACCCTCGCGCTGGCGTCTAATATATGCTCGACCAGTTTCTGGTCTGTCCCGAATACGCCCGATACTCCTTCACCCAAAGCGACAGCGCAGGCGCCGGTGAGAGTCGCCAGATCAACCACATGGTCAGCGCCCATTCCGCTTGCCCAATGCAATAAATCGGCCAGGACAAGACGGCCTTCCGCGTCTGTATTGAGAACTTCAATCGTTTTGCCGCTGCGGGAACGAAGAATATCGCCTGGTTTACAAGCGGAACAGCCGGGCATATTTTCCACCAACCCGCATATACCGGTGACTTTTACGGGGATAGCCGCCTTAGCGCAGGCGACCGTAGCGGCAAGGACAACAGCCGCGCCCGCCATATCGCTCTTCATGGTTTCCATGCCGGTTGCGTCTTTGAGCGAAAGGCCTCCGGAATCAAAGCAGAGACCCTTACCGACTAGAACAACGTGCTTTTTGGGTTTTTCGGCAGGTGTGTACTCAAGTTTTACTACGCGCGGGGTGCGAGAAGACCCTTTGCCAACGGCCAGCAACGCTCTGAATCCATCCTTTTCCAATTCTTCGGAATCCAGAACGGAGACCGCGATACCATTCTCAACCGCCAGCGCCTTTGCTTTAGAGGCAAAAGTCTCAGGATACATATCAGCGGCTGGCATGTTGACCAAATCGCGCACAAGGTGGTTCGCCGCCACGCCAATTTCGATAATAGACTGACGGCGCCGCACTTTGCGCGTGTCGTCGCTGTTTGTGAACAGCTCAACGCGTTCAATGCGTTTGACTTCAGACTTGCTGCGATAGTCAGAAAAGTCGTAATTGCCCAGCAGCGCGCCTTCCAGAACAGATTCCTGAACCTCGTCATGGTCGATATTGGATGTGGACGGAACCAAAAGACCAACCGATTTCCATCCTTTTTTCAGGCAGAAGCGCACCGCCGCGCCAACGGCTTTGCGAATCTTGTTGAGTGTGACCTTTTCTTCCTCTCCCAGACCAACAAGAAGCATCCAGCGGCAGTCCTTGACGCCGTTTGGGTGATGCAGGGGAACTATTTCCAATAATTCGGCCTTGAAGTCGCCTTCGTCCATTACTTGCCGCGCAACCTTACTTATGGCCAAGGGAAGGCGATGACGCTCTCTTCCGGAAAAAACAGGGATAACAAGCGCGTCGCCTGAAAAGTCCTTGCCTGCTTGAGAACTGATTTCTATCTTTGACATTAGATTGCCTCCAACAAAAAAATTTTATAACAAAAGCAATGTATCTCAAAAATTTTTAAAAACACAGACAAGCGATATTTCTCATTAAAAAAATGTATAAATTAAAAATGTGTAATGATTTCAGGACTTTACGTAACCCCAAATTCAAAGATATTCTGTATCAATTATTTAGATTTTTTTAGCGAATAATGACAACCCAAAGTTGAACTGCTATAAGCCGTACCAAGACGCGCTTCTGCCATTGGGAACCTGTGTCAATTCCAAAATCGAAACCCAATCAGAAACCCACGGGCCATCGTTCCCGGCCCATTCAACAACCAACCGGTCCGTCTGCGTAAGGAGTTCCTCAAGACCCAAATTCCATATGCCTGAAGCCCCCAGGCGATATAAATCCAAATGAAAAATTCTCCCCGAAGGCGCGTCATAACAGTGCAAAACCGCGTATGTGGGAGATGAGACCTGATCCGAGTTGCCTCCCAAACCGGCGACAAATCCCCTTGTCCAAGTTGTCTTGCCCGCCCCCAATTCACCCCTAAGAAGCCAGGTGCCGCCAGGAGGGGTTTGCCGCGCGAGTTCCGCCCCAAATTTTTCTGTAGCCGCCTCATCAGCCAAAAAAATCTCAGGCACTGTACAGCTCTCTCAAAATTTGCGCGAGCGGCTCTCCCAGTTCCCCCGCCATCAAAGGTCCGTTACCAAGTTTGTCAGCGGCGGCGCCATGTAGCCAAACAGACTGAGTGGCCGCCGACAAAGGATTGTCCGGTTCTCGCGCAAATCTCGAAGCTATAAGACCGGCAAGAAAATCGCCTGTGCCGCCCGTGGAAAGCCCTGAATGCCCCGTGGGGTTTACATAGACATGTCGTGACCCGCCGCCTGTTATCAGCGTCTGCGCCCCTTTCAATACAAGCACAGCGATTGGTCCCTCCGTGTTGTAATTATTATTTAGTCTTTCAACAGCCTCCAGGCGTTCCTGGGCACCACGGCCAATTCTTTGGCCGAAGAGGCGCGAAAACTCGCCTATATGAGGCGTGATAATGGTTTGCGGACGTTTCATCCATTCCTGGCCTTCACCATCTTTCAGCGCGGATGCGTCCAGCACGAGCGGCCCGGACCAGGGTGGAACATCATACACGCCGCCTGGTCCGACCAGCAGGACGTCAGCATTATCTGGTAAAACGCCTTTCCAGGGCTTAACAATGGCTTCCGGCACCTGGAAAGCCACGGCATCAGCCGCGTCCGCGTCAGGAAAAACTGTCACCAGCCCCGCTCCGCCTCTCAACGCGCCTGTGGCCGCAAGAACAGCGGCTCCGCTCATACCTCTGGAACCGGCCCTGATGGCTATATGCCCGAAATCATATTTGTGTGTATTCCAGTCAGGCTTAAAAAGTCTCGGCTCGCGCAAAACGCTCAGGGCGGCTTGAGGATCATTATTGAGAGGTATAGGAACAAGGGATACAGCGCCGCACATATCTGACGCCGGTCTCAGGCCATGACATCTCTTTAGGTGACCAAAACAAGCTGTTTTATCGGCGCGTACAGCATGACCCGCAATATCACCTGAACTGGGATCCAGACCCGTAGGCAAATCCAGAGCAAGCACACAAAATCTCCGCTCGGTGATTTCCAACGCATCTATCCAGGCCAGCACGCTTGCGCTGAGAGGTAATCTTGTCCCCAGACCGAATAGGCCATCAACGACCCATCCGTGCCAAGACAGGACTTCTTTCGCCGGATTGTCAGTTTGCCTGTAGCCCCCGCCAAGCCCCTCCCACAGCTTTGCCTGTAAAGCAGCGTCGCCTCTCCATTGAGGTGATTGCCGTATTGACCCCGGCGTCCACACATCAACAGACCTGCCTTGTAGTGCCGCCAAGCGTGCCAAGGCAAGGGCGTCACCGCCATTATTGCCCGGACCGGCCAATACATGTATCGGTTCACCCCAAGGGATTAACGCCAGAGAACCGATCGCGGCGTGTTCCTGCAAGACAATCGAAGGTATGCCCCATTCCCGTATAGCTCGCTCTTCGCAAGCCCGCATCTCATTCGCCGTCAACAGCGGCAGCGGGGCTTGGGTTTGCGCCCGCGCGTCCGTCCCAACCAACGACTCCATTGTCTTTGTTCGCCGCATGACTACGCCATCTGGCCGGCCAATGGCCGCCCGCCGAGCAAGTGTACATGCAGATGAAACACTGTTTGCCCCGCGTCCGCCCCGCAGTTGATTACCAGCCGCCATCCCGTTTCAGCGAGACCCAATCGCGCGGCAAGCTCCTTTGCCACCATGGAAATATGACCAAGTACAAAGGCATGTTCCTCTGTCAGCTCGTTCAGGTCTGGAATATGTACTTTTGGAACAATCAGCAAGTGCGTAGGCGCTTGCGGCGCGATGTCGGCAAATACAATCACATGTTCGTCCTCATGGACCATGTTTGAAGGAATCTGCTTGTTGATGATTTTGCAAAAAACACATTGATCGTTCACATTGGCTCCTGTATCATCATCTCAATTCTATAGTGAAACAACTTTAAAACGGTACGTTGCCCTGTGGTTTTCGTCTGCGCTGCCGTTCCACTTTTAATGGAGTCAATCGTTGTAAAGTCACTGTCGTTGCCCCGCAACGCCAGTACCAACGGCGATTTGCCTCCATTCCTGTCGGCGGTTCGCGTAACGAAAGCACAGCCTTGAAACGAAGTGCCTCCAACTTCAATTAACAGGACAGTTTAAAAGTTGATTGGCTAGAAAAGCGAAAATTGCTATAACGTACCATTTTAAAGGTGTTTCACTATATAATGGTTTGAGGATGTAATAAGCGGCTCTGCGCTGATTCGACAGCAAGGAAGAAATATGCGAAAAATAATTCCTGAAGCCATTTTGATACTTGCCATTGCCCAGACCTCTTTTGGACAGACGCCAGCGTCCGCGCCCAGGACAGGAGGCATCCTGACGCCGCCCGCCAAAACCGAAACGCCATCCGCACCCGCCGGCAAAACCGGAGGCGTACTTGACAATAACGCGTATGTGCGCGCTCACTTTGCCCCTGACAGTATGCTGGCTGAAGAAATCGTCAGAGAAATTGCCAAAGCCAAAAATTCCATCATGGTGCAGGCTTATAAATTCACGTCCAACACCATTTCGCAGGCGCTGAGCACCGCTCGTAAAAGCGGAGTTACAGTCGAAGTGATACTCGACAAAGACCACAAGCTGCCAAACATGGAAACTCTCAACGCCAGCGCCGGAGACAGCCTGCTTTACAGCGGTGTCCCGGTCCATATTGACAGCGAACATGTCGTCGCGCGTAACAATTTGATAATCATTGACGACAGGGTTGTAATTACAGGTTCTTACAGCTTTACAGACGCGGAAAAAATGAACGCCGAAAATATTGTGATTATTGACAGCCCCCAAATTGCCGGAGAATACGCCGCAAAGTGGGCCAAGCACAAGAATCACTCCACATTATCAGGCACTGTCGTAGCGAAAGCGCCGAAACCTGCTCCTGACCCCAAACCAACCTCTGACCCTAGGCCAAGCAGCATCAAAAGCGGCGTCAAAAGACCGGTACCGCCTGCCAAGCCAAAGTCCAAATAGAGTAATTCCATATCAACAGAGCCTCCCCTGTTTCACATTATTCTGCACCAGCCCGACATACCTCAGAATACCGGCAGTATAGGACGCCTTTGCGTCTGTACCAACTCTAAATTACATCTGATTCACCCCCTTGGCTTTGAAATAACCGATTACTACCTGCGCCGCGCCGGTTTGGACTACTGGGAAAAACTCGCGCCCGCGCAGTACGAAAACTGGGAAGACTTTTTAGAGAGAACGCCGGCAAAGCGCCTGTGGTTAGCCACCACAAAAGGGGCAAAGACATACACACAAGTGAATTACGAACCCGGAGACGGCATAGTTCTTGGGCGCGAGACAAAGGGCTTACCGGATGATATTTTGCGCAATCACAATGATTGCCTGATAAAAATTCCCATGCCCGGTGATTTTCACAGGAGCCTCAACCAGGCTCAGGCAGCCGCCGTTGTGCTTTACGAAGCTCTCAGGCAGGTGAATGGCTGGTGAGTATTCTAATAACCCCTATTCCTGTCCACCGCGTTCATAATCGCTCCGCCCTCGGCGTACGCGCTGAGGTTTGTGAGAATATCCGGCAGCAGGTCTTCCGGCGTAGTGGGACCGCTGTGATGCGGCGTAATAGTGACGCGGGGATGGTTCCAAATCGGGTCATTAGATTCCAGCGGCTCATCAGGAAAAACGTCCAGCACAGCCCTCCCGAGACGCCCACTGTCCAGAGCTTTCAGCACATCTGACAATATCACCTGATTGCCACGCCCAACATTAATTAGTGTCAAGTTCTGGTGTCCACGGGCAAGAACGCCGGCATTGATTAATCCATTCGTACTTTCAATGGCCGGAGCGCAAAGCACCAGCGCCCGCGCCTCCGGAATAAATTCCGGCAGCCGCCCCACCGCGTGAACCTGAAAGTCCGCGTCACAGCGTTCCCGCGCAGCAAACCCGTGTATCACCATCCCAAGCGATTTAAGGGCAAGCCCCACTTGACGGCCAATACGGCCAAACCCCACCACGAGAACCGTTTTATCGTGCAATCTCTCAGGCAGGAGCCTCCCCTGCCATTGCCTTGCCGCTTGAGCCTGCCTACAGGCTTCAATCCGCTGGGCTTCAAACAGCAAGTG
>JAITCJ010000019.1 GCA_031283145.1 Holophagales bacterium
TTAAAGGGCGGCAATAAGCGAAACGCGATTCCGCGTGAGGCAAACGCGATTCTGGCGCTTTCGGATGAGGCCAAAGCTAAATCCATATTGTCGGATGTAGAAGCTGAAACCAAACAGGCGATTGGAAAATTTGACCCCGGACTCCAGATAAGCCTTGAACCGACTGCGCTCCCTGCAAAAATTATTGTTGACGCTGATGCTAAGGTTGTTGTAAACACGCTTTTTACAATGCTTAACGGTGTGGTTGCCATGAGTTCGGACATTCCAGGATTGGTGCAGACCAGCACTAATCTCGGCGTTTTAGACACTCAGGACGATGTGGTCAGCTTCTATATGCTGCATAGATCTTCTATTGATTCATCCAAGATGACGGTGGTTGACCGCGTGAGCGCCCACTGCGCGCTTGCCGGGTTCGATACAACGCACATAGGCGGCTATCCCGGCTGGAAACCGGAACCGAACAGCGATCTCGTCAAGATCGTAAGCGGTGTCTATAAGGAAATTAACGGCAGTGAAATAAAGATTGTGGCTATACACGCCGGTTTGGAATGCGGCATCATCGGAGAGAAATATCCTGGAATGCAAATGATTTCGATTGGACCGGACATGTGGGAAGTCCACACGCCCGAAGAACATGTGAGTATCCCTTCGGTAGCCAAGTTCTGTAAGTTCTTGGCGGCTATACTGGCAAAGAAATGAAGTATATATAACCAATCAACCTGAAAAACAGGCTATGCTCTGTCTTTCAGGTTGATTGAGAGTGCTTTCCCGGAGGCTGCGCTATAACAATTTTCACCTTTATAGCAGTTCAACCGTGAAGTGTTGAACTGCTATGTGAAATCGTTGCGTCTATCGCTGTGGCGGCGGCGGTGGTGGTCCCCCCGGGCCTTGGGGCCTTTGGGGTCTGCCCCCCCGGACTGGACGCCCTTCGGCGTCCAAAAGCGTCAGCGTCTGATCGTCCTTTCGGACTTCACGGGCGCGGATTCTTAATCCTTGCGGTGTTTCATCTTTGACGCCTTTGATGGTTATTTCATCGTCTTTGGCAAAGGTAATGTTTTTCTCTTTGAGAAATTCTGTTGGTCCTAGTACTACTTGGCACTCTTTGCCATCCAGGTCTATTACCAAACTTACTAAAGTCATTGAGCCGCGGGTCTGTTCTTTTACGTCAGCCACTTTCGCTTTGATGGTTTCTTCCTTGGAAGCATCGTAAGGGGGCTGCATTCGCATTTGTCCGGCAAATTGTCCCTGTCGCGGCGGGGGCGGTTCCTGGCCGAAGCCGGTCATAGAAAAGACCGTGCAGGCGCAGAGCAAATGTAGTGTTTTCATCGTTCCTCCTTAGGAAAAAGAAAGCTGCGGCTTTCTTACTTGAAAGACTTGCCTGACGAATAAAAGCGCTCAAAGCGCAAATCCGTCCGCAAGCATTTCTAATGAGCTAGGGATGTATTTGTCTGATTAAAAGTTCCCTCAAAAAAGGCTGGCACCTTCCATTTTATCCGGCTGGGCTATGCCCAGCAATTTAAGCAGCGTGGGCGCGACGTCGCACAGCGCCCCGCCGTGGCGGAGAGGTTTGTTTTCAAAGCCTTTGGCGACCAGGGCGCAGGGTACCAAATTCATCGTATGGGCCGTGTGGGGGTTGCCGTTTTCGTCCAGCATACATTCGGAATTTCCGTGATCCGCTGTGACTAAAAGAGCGCCGTTTAAGCTGAGTACCGCGTCGGCTATCTTTCTCACGGAGTCGTCCACAACCGCGCAGGCTGTCACAGCGGCGTCTAAAACGCCTGTGTGGCCAACCATGTCGCCGTTTGCCAGGTTGCAGATTATCATTTTGTATTGGTTTGATTTAATTGCCTCAACAAGACCTCTGACTACCTGGTGACAGCTCATTTCAGGCATCAAGTCGTAAGTCGCTACTTTTGGGCTGTCAACAAGGCGGCGCTCTTCGCCGGGGAATGGTTCCTCGCGCCCGCCATTGAAAAAGAATGTCACATGGGCGTATTTTTCCGTCTCAGCGGTACGGAACTGTTTCATGCCGTTTTCGCTTACGAGTTCTCCAAGGATTTTTGTGAGGTTCTGGGGCGGATAAGCCACTGAGACGTAAGGATCCAAGCCAGTGTCATAGTGCGTGAATGTCACCAGTTTAACGGCGGGGCGGTACTTGGGCTTAAAAGCGTCAAAGGCGGGATTAACCAGGGCGTGACTAAGCTGGCGTCCGCGGTCAGCCCTGAAATTAAAGAAAATAACGCCGTCTCCGTCCTTGATTGGGTTGAAATCATCAGTCGTTGTTGGCGTGACAAATTCATCGGTCTCGCCGCGCTCATAAGCCGCTTTGATTCCATTTATGGCTGTGTCGCTGGTGTGTTCCGGCTGACCGTCAACGAGCATGCGCCATGCTTTTTCAACTCTGTCCCAGCGCTTGTCTCTGTCCATGGCCCAATAGCGGCCGCTGATGGAACCGACTTTAACCTTGGGGATGGCTTTGATCTGCTCATCCAGCCAGGCGAGATAGCCATCAGCGCTTTTCTGGGGCGTATCCCGCCCATCCAAGTACGCGTGGATGGTAGTGGGTACACCCTCCGCGTCAGCCCACTGCGCTAGCGCGAGCATGTGGTCTTGATGGCTGTGTACTCCGCCAGGACCAAGCAGACCCATTAAATGCAGCCGCGTCTCCTTTGCCTTTACTTCAGAAATAAGAGAAGCCATTGCTTCGTTTTGTCTGAAAGCGCCTTTTTTTATAGCCATGTTAATGCGGGTCAGTTCTTGCCAGACCACTCGACCGGCTCCCAAATTCATGTGTCCGACCTCTGAGTTGCCGAATTGGCCTTCAGGCAGCCCCACCGCCTCTTCACTGGCTTTCAGTTGAGTTGAAGGATAATGCCGCCGCAGATTATTCAAATGCGGCATCCCGGCCACAAAGGTGGCGTCATATGAGTTTCTTGGGCCGTCACCGACACCATCTAGTATTAGCAGGACAACCGGCCCCTGGATCATTTTTTCACCTCATCTTTGAATCCGCGCCGTCGCGCGGCCAAAAAAATGCCTCATTAACATTATATAGCCAACAAACCTGAAAAACACGCTGTACTCTGTTTTTCAGGTTTGTTGGCTATATAACAGTTAAATTACAAAAAGTTGAACCGCTATACAAGCTAAAATTGCTATATGTAGTCAATTACACTTTGTATTTTCAAGACATTCGTTGGCCGTTGGGTAGTATTGGCATTGGCAGCGTGAAATGGCATCATTCCCATTTTGTGAGTGCGGGAGAAATTTATGAGGAAATTTACCTCAATATGTCCTACTCTCAAAAGTGCCATTGATGGAGGAAATTTTATGGCTCACAAAATTACTGATTCTTGCATCGCCTGCGGCGCTTGTGTTTCTGA
>JAITCJ010000030.1 GCA_031283145.1 Holophagales bacterium
GTCCGCTTCCGCCTTGCGAAATACTTCCTGTAACACCCATACGACAAAATCGCGCGTTGTGTAGTTGTCATTGTGGAGTATCACCCTATAAAGCGGCGGCGCCTGGAGTTTTTCGGAAATCCTGGTTTCCGCGGTAGTACCCGTTTTTGAATTTCCGCGTGGATGAGACACGTCCGCCTCCTCTTCCGCTAATCTTTCTTAACCCATTGGTCAAGCCACTTAATGACCGCGTCGTGCCATTGAATGCTGTTCGCCGGCTTCAGTACCCAGTGATTTTCATCAGGGAATATGATCAAACGGCTGGGAATGCCGCGCCGCTGTAACGCTGTGAATGTACCGAGGCCCTGTGTATCAACAACCCGATAGTCCTTGCTTCCATGTATAACCAGCATAGGCGTCTTCCACTTGGAGACATGATCTATAGGGTTGTGCTTGGCATAGCTCTCAGGGTTATCCCAGGGCGTACCCATGTGTTCCCACTCAGGGAACCACAGTTCTTCCGTGTTAAAGTAGGCCATGCGCTCATCCAGGTTGCCATCGTGACACACCAGAGCGCGGAAGCGATCCGGCGCCTGACCGGCAATCCAGTTGATCATGTAACCGCCGTAGGACGCGCCCAGCGCGCCAACCCTTTTGTCATCCAGGAAAGAATATTTTTTGACAGCGGCGTCCAGACCTTTCATCAAGTCTTCAAAGGGAGCGCCGCCCCAATCGCCATTAATGGCGTCTGTGAAAGCCTGACCATAGCCTGTGGAGCCGTGGAAGTCTATCATTACGACCGCATAGCCCGCGCCCGCGTAAGCCTGCGGGTTCCAGCGGTAGTGGAACTGATTGCCAAAGCTGCCCTGCGGGCCGCCGTGGATCAAGAATGCCACGGGGTATTTCTTGGACGGGTCAAAGCCAGCGGGTCTGACGATGTAGCCATAGACCTTGTCGCCCTTCGCGCCCGTGAACGTGAACTGCTCAAAGGTTCCCAGAATGGTGGCGGACAGCTTGGTCTCGTTTATCCTGGTCAGCGGCCGCAAACCCTTGCCGTCGGCTCGGATTGTGAACAGATCACGGGGCGAGGCCAGCGAGTCCAGGCCGAAGACGAGCCGTCCGTCTGGAAGCGCCTTTGGCGCCGACACGCTGCCGTCCGCATGGACCATCCTGGTAGTACCCTTGGCGACGTCAACGGCCAGGATGGCCACCTGACCCAAGTGGTATGCCGTACAGAATATTTCTTTCCCGTCGGCTCCCCAGACAAATTCGCTCACGGAGCGGTCACCGCCCTCGTCGGCGTGGACGCGCGCGACTATGCGCCTCTCGCGTTTAGTGGCCATGTCCCTGATAATCAGGTCCAGCCTGTCGGCCTCGTAGCTAGGCTTCGTCATAGCCAGGTACGCGAGTTGTTTGCCGTCGGGCGAAAACGCCGGACTGGTGTCCGTGGCGGGGTTGGTGGTGATGCGCGTGGGCACGGCGCTGCCGTCCAGCGGGACCTCCCACAGGTCCAGGTTGGTACTCCACGCCTCCTGTCTTCCCTCCATCTTAGCCGTAAAGACCAGGGTCTCGCCGTCTGGGCTGACGGCGTATTCTTCGCTGCCGCCAAAGGGCTTAGTGGGGGCGTCCCCCTCCATGTCCCGCATCAGGTCCTTGGCATCGCCCGTGCGTAAGCTCACGCGGAAGATGTGATTGCGCGATTGGTCCTCCCAAGTGTCCCAGCGGCGCGCAAATAGCTGGTCGTATTGCATCCCTGTTGACTTGCGCTTAGCGCGCGCTTCAAATATTTTTAGGGATTCCTCAAGTGTCACCTTGGGGAAGACGGCCATTGAGACGATGAGCGTGTCGCCCGACGGGCAGACCTCCATGGAGTCAACCGCCAGCGGCAGGTCCGTCACCTGCGCGGCCAAAAAGCCCCCGTTTGGGTCGATCCTCCAGACCTGCGCGCGGCCCGACTTGTCTGAAATGAAATAGACGTTGCCGTCCTTGCCCCACCTGGGGGAATGCGCGGACATGCCCTCCGGCGTAACGCGCCTCTGTCTGCCGTCCATGCGGACCAGCCAGATGGAGTTGCGCCGGCGGTTGGCATCCAGGTCCGTCACGGAGAGGGTATAGGCAACCTCCGCGCCGTTGGGACTCACCCGGAATTCCTGAATCCTGTCCATAGCCAGCATGTCATGGACAGAAAATGGCTTGGGCGCCTGATTGGGCGGCTGGGCCGCGGCAAAACCAGCGGCAATCAGGCAAACAGAGAAAATTGAGCGCTTGAGCATGAGAACCTCCAAACGGTATCCATATTATTTTAAGATTAAATGAATTAACATGTTCAATAGGTATAAATCAAAAGTATTGGCTTATGAAAAAATCTCTCTCTTATCTGATCGCGGCAGCGTCGGCGCTGACATTTGCGTTTATCGCCTGCCGCAGCGGCAAAACAGACGTGTATGTGGTCGGATGGAAAAAAAACGCGCAAGGTAATTTTTTTGTCACGCTTTGGAAAAATGGCATGGCGCAATATCTAAGCGATGGGAATAGCTCGGCGTATGCGTATTCCGTTTATGTGGCGCAAAACAGGCCGCGTTTCCTTTTTATCTTTTGATTTCCGCGCTCTTTGCTCCCAAGTTGCGCTGACTTGTCTTTTTTTTCTATAATTAATTGAGGATGTTTCATGGCGCAGACTGTAATGCAAACCCATGGATTAACAAAAAAATACGGCGAGTTTCACGCACTCAACGCAGTATCGCTAACCTTGAATCAGGGCGATGTCTATGGACTTGTAGGACGAAACGGCGCGGGTAAAACCACCTTTTTCAAATGCGTCATGGGTCTTGCCAGAACTACTGCCGGAACCATTGAAATTGGCGGCGAAAAAGCTAACCTGAGCGCTGCGCGGCGGAAGATGGGCTTCATGATTAACCCATCATTTTTTCCGTATCTGAATCCGCGCGAAAGCCTTAAATATCTCTGTCAGATTAAAGGATTTCGGGACAAGGGCGAAGTGGAACGTCTTTTAAAGTTGGTTGAGCTTGATGGCGTTAGTAAGACGTTCAAAGCATTTTCTCTTGGAATGAAACAACGGCTCGGCATTGCCGGCGCTTTACTTGGCTCTCCATCCATCGTTGTATTAGATGAGCCGATCAACGGTCTTGATCCGCAGGGTATCATTGACATGAGAGAGGTCATAAAAAACATCCACACGCAATCAGGCACGACATTTATCATTTCCTCACATATTTTAAGTGAATTGGATTTGGTGGCTACGAGATTCGGGTTTATTGAGCAGGGCGTTCTGATAAAGGAAATCACACACGAGGATTTGCATGAACACACAAAAAAATCCCTGTTCATGGAAGTGGATGATATTCCAAAAGCAATAGCTGTGTTAAACGCGATAGGTATCAAGGATGTGTCGGTAAATGGCAACCGTTTGGCTTTGGAATCTCACCTCAATCAGTCCAATCAGATTGCCCGCGCTTTGATAAACGGCGGCGTGGAGCTTTACGATCTCCACAGACAGGAAACCACGCTTGAGGAATACTTTATGCGGCTGATAGGTGGTGGACAGAATGCTTAAATTGATTCATGGTGAATTTTTCCGCGTACTTCATAAAAAGAATATATATATCTATTTTATCTCCTTGGCGGTTGCTTCTTTTCTTTTGGCTTTAAGTCGTTCCGGTAGGTTCAATACGTATTCCATTGTAAAAGACGCGATTAACTTGTTCTATTTCATGCCCCCGCTGGCAGGTGGTTTTTTGTTCTCGGCAATTTATACTGACGACCTGAACTCAAAGAATCTGATCACTCTTGTAGGTTTTGGCATAAGTAAGACAAAAATCGTAGTGGCGAAATTGCTCCTGTTCGTGTTGTTCGGATCGTTTATATTCGCCCTTGTTCCACTATACCACTGCGCTGTTTACGCCATTCTTGGGCAAGTCGCTACGGCAGACATGATGGCAACTATTTACGCTGCGTTGTTCAAGTTTTTTTTGATAACTATCGCTTTTGCCTCGCTGTCGGGTATTGCGGTATATAGTTTGCAACGCGCCACTTTTGCTATCGTACTGTACATATTGCTCACATTTAATGTGATCAGCGGTTTGTTGAAAGTAGCGTTCAATACGGTTGCCCCAAATTTGGCAAGCTGTCTCATATCTGGCATTACAGACAAGCTTTTGGCCGGAATAAAAGGCGGCGGCGCAATAGCTTTGCCGATTTTTGAATATGTAATATATGTGGCAATCACGGTGGTGTTGTCGGTAGTCGTGTTTCATAAAAAAGAAATGGAATTTTGATATAGTGAACCAACTTTAAAACGGTACGTTGCCCTGTGGCTTTCGTCTGCGCTACCGTTCCGCTTTTATAGCAGTTCCACTTTTTGTTGCCATTCCTTCTATAGTTCACAGCTGCGCTTTCCATTCCGCTCTCCGCCTTCGGCGGCTCACTCCATTACCAGCGCAGCCTAAGCACTCCGTGCCTACCCCTTGTCAATCCCGTGTCTTTGCCTGGAAAACACCCCGTGGAGCAGTTGTGACAACCCAAAGTTGAATTGCTATAACGCAGTCCATCGCCGTAAAGTCTCTGTGCTGCTTTGCAACGCCAAAGACAACGGCGATTTGACTGCGTTCCTGTCGGCGGCTCACGTAACGAAAACGCAACCTTGAAACAAAGTGCCTCCCACTTGGATAAACAGGATGATGTTAAAGTTGACTGGCTATAACGAGAAAGAAATTGGCTCTCTCACCTATCCAGCTCACCAGCGATAATATTCATCGCGCCCAGTTCGGCCAGGAAATCGGCTAACAGGCGTCCGTGTATTTTTTCATCAATACTGCTGAATATTGGGTAACAGGGCGGGCGGACGTGAATTCTATACGGACTCTTGCCTCCGTCTGAAATGATATAAAAGCCCAGCTCCCCATTGGCGGCTTCTGTAGCGCTATAGACTTCGCCCACTGGTACATCCATGCCGTGCATGATCAGCTTAAAGTGGCGGATGAGGCCCTCTATTTGTGTATAGACCGCATCTTTTGGAGGCAGAGCCACTTTGTAATCGTCAATGATCACCGGCCCGAGGCCGATTTCTTTCAGGCGTTTGATACATTGTCTGATGATGAGCAGACTCTGGCGCATTTCTTCTGTACGCACAAGATAGCGGTCGTACACATCGCCGGTGGTGCCAACTGGAATATCAAAATCATAGGTTTCGTAATCCAAATACGGCTGGGTCTTACGCAAGTCGTGTGGCAGACCGCAGGCTCTCAGGCATGGGCCTGTGTAACCCCATGAAATGGCCTGTTCAACAGTGAATACGCCAACGTCCTTTGTGCGATCCGCCCAGATTGGGTTGTGTGTCAGCAGGCTCTCCATTTCATCAATGTGCTTGGCGCAATCATTCAGCAGGTCTTCGCAAAGGGGTATGAATGCGTCCGGAATATCGCGGTAAAGGCCGCCAATGCGTGTAAAACTGGTGTGCAAACGCTGTCCAGCCACCATTTCCAGTAAATCGTATATGGTTTCACGCACTTGGAAAATATACAGATACGCGGAAAACGCGCCGATATCAACAGCGTTTACGCCTATGCAGACCAGGTGATCGGAAATGCGTGTGAGTTCTGACACAAGGACGCGGATGACTCTGCTGCGCGGTGGGTCTTGAATACCAAGCAGTTTTTCCACAGCTAGGACGTAGCCGACGTTGTTCAATATCGGCGAGCAGTAATTCATGCGGTCGGTTAGCGGAATAAACTGGGTATAGGACAGGTTTTCGCCGAGCTTTTCCACGCCCCTGTGCAAATAGCCGATTTCAGGCTCGGCCTTAATGATGTTTTCGCCTTCCAATGTCAATACAACCCGCAGTGTGCCGTGAGCGGACGGATGACTTGGGCCGAAGTTGACGATCATTCGCCCGGCGTAGGCGGGATCGTTTTCAAAGGTGACAGATGACATGGGAAACTCGGATCAATAGTATGTTGAGGTCATTCGGCTAACGATTTGGCGTGTCCGGCATAGGATGTTCCTGTGTCGGAATTACACCAGGCGTCGCCGCCATCTAACGGAAAGTCCTTGCGGAGCGGATGACCGGGAAAATCGCTCCACATCACCAGGCGCGTCATGTTTGGGTGGCTGTCAAAGGGAATGCCGAACAGATCAAAAACTTCGCGCTCGAACCAGTTGGCTCCTTTATGTATGGCCGTAATGCTTGGTATGGATTGGCCTTCGGCAACGGGAATTTTGATCCGCAGACGCTCCTGGCTGACCAGATTCTGGAAGTGAACGACAACGTCAAATCGGGGCTGTCTTTCCGGCCAGTCAACGGCCGTCAGGTCTATCATCAACTGAAAACCTTCTTTGAATATTAAATTTACAAGGTCCAAGTACTTTGAGGGGTCTATAACTATCGTCTGGTCGCCCCTGAAATCGCTGTGAGCCGTAATGGTACCCGGCATGATTTCATTAACGCGTTCAACAATCATAAAGCCTCCTACCAAATCCTAGACTGCCCTGCGGCAGCCGCTTCCCTGAACATCAACTGCAATGCCTGCTGGGATGTCATACCTGTTTCTTCCAATGTCTGCTGACGTTCCATACTCTTATAAAATAAGTCCAAATTGGCTGCTCTGGCTTTGAAACCCTCTTTCATCATTTTTTCCTGCAATTCAATGGTACCCTTGATAATGGCTTCGGGACGCGGGGGACAGCCGGGGATGTAAACATCAACAGGAATGACGCGATCAATGCCTTGCAACGTGGCGTAAGTACGATAGACACCGCCGGATGAAGCGCACGCGCCGACAGAAATAACCCATTTTGGCTCAGACATCTGGGCGAATATCCTGCGCAGGACGGCTGCTTGTTTGTTTGTGATAGTCCCCAAAACCAACATTAAGTCTGATTGGCGCGGACTGAAACGCATGGCTTCAGCGCCAAAACGGCTAAAGTCATAGCGGCAGGTCATTAAACTCATGAACTCAATGGCGCAGCAAGCTACTCCGAATGGTAATGGCCAGAGGCTGTTCTTTCTGCCCCAGTTGACAATCATCTCCAGCTTTGTGGTAAGCCAAGGTTCGCGGATTTCTTCGGTGGTGTTCAACATAGGACTGTTCATATCTAACGTTTCCATTCCAAAGCGCCCTTGCCCCAAACATAGACAAAGCCTATCAAAAGTGTAACCATGAACAAAAGCATGGGGATAAATGTGTGCGGCGCTTTTCTGAAAATGACCGCCCATGGCAGCAAAAAGGCGACGTCAACGTCAAACAATATGAATAAAACCGCTGTCTGATAGAACTTGACGCTGTACATTTGCCTGGCGTCAGGCTGTATCAGGGGGGCGCCGCACTCGTATGGAGTCAGTTTATGGGGCCTGGGATTGTGGGGTACGAGCTTGAAGAATGGAAGTAATTTACCTGTTAAAAACAAGATAAACACGCCCACACAAAGCACGAAAAGCAGGAGCACCAAGACTGGGAGAAATGGATTCAGA
This sequence comes from Holophagales bacterium, assembly GCA_031283145.1. Lineage (GTDB taxonomy): Bacteria > Acidobacteriota > Holophagae > Holophagales > Holophagaceae > WRHW01. The sequence continues at coordinate 7,466 of JAITCJ010000030.1, forward strand.
GGTGTGTTCATAGACTTCCTTTACGGCCTCAATATAAATATGCTAACCTCTTTGGCGTGATTTTGTAAAAAAAGTATTTTTCTATTGTTTTAAACGCCAAATATCCAGAAAAATAACCAGAACCATTAAAGCCGCCATGAAGTAAAAACCGACTGTCATAACTTTTTCCTTGCTTTCTATGGTGAAATCCTTACGGCGTATGCGTTCAAAGGCGAGTATGCAGATGTGGCCCCCGTCCAGTAATGGGATTGGCAGCGCGTTTAATATGGCCAGGTTCATGGAGATGAAAGCTGTCATATAAAAATAGACTGCCCAGCCGGCTTTTGCGGCCTCGCTGCCCAGTTGAACTATGGCTATAGGCCCGCCTAATTCCTTAATACTGGATTGAAAACTCAGTAATTTCCAAAACCCTTTGCAAACCAAACCGCCTAAAGTGGCTGCCTCTTTAAAGGACTGTGGTACAGATTTAATGAAATCCTGAATCTGGAGCGGCCTGTGCGGGGTATTTCTAGCCGCTCGCGCAGCGGAAATGCCCAAAATTCCAATTTTCCCCTGGAGCCTTGGCGTGAGCGTGAAATCCATCAACTGACCGTCGCGCGTTACTTGAACCTCTACAGGTACGTCAGGGCGCTTTTGGATGTATGGAACGACTTCGTCGTTCCAATCCGCTTCCGGCAGGACCAAATCGCCTACACGGCGCAGCTCGTCTCCGCTTTTCAAGCCGCCCGCTTCCGCCGCGGAACCTTCTTGAACTTGTAATATGATGGCCGGGTTCGGATACCTTGCGCGGTCAACGCCGACAGCGTAAATGAGCAAAACGCACACGATAACATTGGCTATGATGCCGCCGGAATAAAAGATTACACGTTTCCAGGCGGGCTGTTTCAGAAATTCATATGGGTCTTCCGCACCCGGTTCTTCCGGATTGTAACCTGCCAGTTTGACATAGCCCCCTATGGGAAGCAGAGACAGACGAACATCGGTTTCGCGCCATTTAAAACCAACTAGCCTTGGGCCGAATCCGATGCTGAATACATCAACGGGCATTCCCATAAATTTTGCCGCGAAAAAATGACCCAGCTCATGCACGATGATAAGCCCTGCCAGCATGAGTATTGGTCCCCATATTCCACGCCCAGGCAAGGCAAAGGCGAATACCGAGGCCAGCGCCGCGTAACACGCAACGCTCCCTCCTACGAGTTTGTAATTGTGTGATGAGAATTTGAAACAACTAAGCGCATTAAAACGCATGTCCACCTATCCATTTCTTGGCTGCCTCTCTGGCGCGCCTGTCCGCCTCCATGACCGCTTCCATATCAGCGGCCGGAACGGGGGCTTCCGTTTCTAGTGTGTGCCGGATGCAGGCTTGAATATCCCACAGTCCAATGCGGTCATCTAAAAATGATGCCACAGCTTCCTCATTTGCGGCATTCATAATGGCGGGGGCTGTGCCGCCGCTCTCAAGAGCTTGATAAGCTAAGGCCAGACACGGAAAACGCTCTAGGTCAGGAGGTTCAAATGTCCACGTTCTGGCAACGTCCCAATCGTAAAATGGTACCGGACCGGTCACGCGCTCAGGATATAAGAGCGCGTATTGAATGGGCAATTTCATGTCGTTAGCGCATACTTGCAGTTGGTAAGTACCATCTGTAAACCCCACCATCGCGTGTACTTGGCTCTGAGGGTGAATCGTTACTCTCACTTGATTGGCGTTCAGTCCAAACAGCACCGCCGCTTCAATGACTTCTAAGCCTTTGTTCATAAGCGTGGCGCTGTCAATTGTTATTTTAGGCCCCATCTTCCAAGTAGGATGATTCAAGGCCTCTTCCCGAGTAGCGGCAATGATGCGTTCCATAGGCCAATCGCGAAAAGGGCCGCCGCTTGCCGTAATGCGAATTTCTCTGATGGTCTCCAGTGGGCGGTCAGCCAGTAACTGATGCAAGGCGGCGTGTTCAGAGTCAACCGGCAGCAACTCGCCGCCGCCGTGAGCAAGAGCGGCCCTCATCAATTCGCCGCCAACCACCAGGCTTTCTTTGTTTGCCTGACAGACCCGCTTGCCGGAGCGAAGAGCGGCTTCTGTGCTTGCGACGCCGATGCTTCCGACTACCGCGGCAAGCACTGTATCAGCTTCAGCATAGACGGCGCAGGCAAGCAGACCCTGTGGCCCGCTCATGATTTCGGGCCTGTAATTCAGATACTTTTTCAGCGCTGCTGCATCCTCCGAACTGGATACGGAAACGAGCATTGGTTTGAACTGCTCGCACTGCGCTTGAATCAATTTCAGGTTGCGGCCGGCGGCAAGGGCGACAACCCGCAGCCGATCCGGATGGGCTGCAATCACATCCAAGGCCGATGTGCCTATGGAACCTGTGGAACCTAGTATTGAAATATTTTTCATTATTTCAATTTCAACTCAGCCCATGAACAAAATGGACATAGGCGTAAAGGGTTGGCGCGGCGAATACAAGGCTGTCAACGCGATCTAAGACACCACCATGCCCCGGTATCATGATGCCAAAATAACTGTCTTTTACGCCGGAGCCGCGTTTCCACACGCTTTCCGCCAGATCACCCAACATGCCGACCGTTCCCAGCAAAACGCCAACAGCGACAGCGTCAATCGGACTCCAATCAGTGCATACAAAAAACTTGATGATGAACGCGCCGAGCATGTTGCCGATAATATTGCCGACCGCTCCCTCCCAGGTTTTCTTTGGGCTGATTCTCGGAGCGAGTTTATGTTTCCCAAAGCGGCTGCCTACAAAATACGCAACGGCATCTCCCAGCCATACAATAAGAAACAGCGCCAGCAGCAAGCGCGCCCCTGTATTGGTTAGCGTGGTGTCGTTGTACATAAACAACTTTTGCTGAAAGCCAAGTCCCACACCCAAAAATAATCCGGCTAACCATGTAATCCCTTGGCTCGACAGCGCATTGTTCAAATTGTGTTTGGAGAACAGTGCGCCAAAATGTATTGCCAAACCACATACAAACAGCACCAGCCAGAGCGGTAACGTGTCACCGCGCCCGATTCCCCAGAGATAGCAGTGCGCCAAAATACCCCATGATAAAAGAAGTCCGGCTCCAAGGCTTGGGAAATGTCCCATCTTTCTGCCCATCATAACGGCCTCGCGCACCCCTATAAAAGCAGCGGCGGCAAGAATCCCCAGATAAAACAGTTTGGCCCATGTCTCAGTACCAAAGCAAAGCAGCGTGAAGAATAACGCGGCAAAAACGACGGTGCTGCACACCCGCGCGGCTAGGTTCTTTGGATCAAATTTATATGGAGCTTCCGGTGCCATGGGGAATCCTCAATGTTGTTGTGGAGTCTGCCTCATTACTTCTATGGTTTATGGTAATATTAAAATTGTCAAATTCTGCCAAACCGCCTCTCGCGGGATGCAAATGACTCTAAAGCATCGCTGAATCGTTCTTGGTTAAAATCAGGCCAATGACAATCGGTGAAATAAAATTCGGCGTAGGCGCACTGCCACAGAAGAAAATTGGAAATACGTAGTTCGCCGGAAGTGCGAATGAGCAGATCTACATCCGGAACGTCCGCTGTCCAAAGCCTTGAATTAATTGCTGATTCATCTATTTCATCAGCCTTGAGTCCGTCTTTTATACAGGATTGCGTGGCCTTGACCAACTCCATCCGTGAGCCGTAATTGACTGCCAAGTGAAACACCATTTTGCTTTCGCCGGCAGTGGCGGCTTCCAGCTCAACGACGTCTCTCTTAATACTTTCAGGCATGGTTTCAAGTTCGCCCAAAAAATGAAAACGAACACCTCTGTTGCGGAATCTGCTGGTGTGCAGCCTCAAATAGAATCTTAAAAGGCTCATTATAACTGATACTTCCGCATCCGGCCTGCGCCAATTTTCTGTTGAAAACGCATAGAGAGACAGGTGCTTAATGCCCATTTTTACAGCGGCATCAATAATATCCTCTATCACAGCGGAACCTGCCTTGTGGCCTTTTATTCGGGGCAAACCCCGTCCGGCTGCCCATCTTCCGTTGCCATCCATGATAATGGCCACATGGTGAGGTATTTTCACATCGTCTCCCGCTTCCATGGTCATGTTTTACAATATACAATATGCTGGATACGGCAAGGATACTCTCATGACTCCACACCTAAGCGTTGTTATCCCCATTTACAATGAAGAAGCCAATATCGCGCAACTCTGGACACGCCTTTCTAAAGTATTGAAAGAAAACTTTGATGACAGAGGATGGGAAGTGGTTATGACTGACGATGGAAGCCGCGACAAAAGTTTGGAGATGATCTTGGAAATAGCTCGCTTGGAACCGCGTGTGAAAGTAGTGGAGTTCAATAAAAACTACGGCCAGCACGCGGCTATTTTCGCGGCCTTTGCCCAGGTGACAGGCAAGGTAATTGTCACGATGGACGCTGATTTGCAGAATCCGCCGGAAGAAATCCCAAAACTGGTGGCAAAAGTGGATGAGGGATTTGACGCCGTTGGCGGTCTGAGGCAAGGGAGGCATGCAAACGACAGTATATTCCGCACCATACCCAGCAAAATAGTAAACGCTATGACGCGCAAAACCACCGGAATTAACCTCCATGACTATGGATGTATGCTGAGGGCATACAACCGCGAAGTCATAGACGCCATAATGCGCTGCAAGGAGCGCAGCAGTTTTATACCGGCCCTGGCCAACAGCTTCGCAAAGCGGATAACTGAAATTCCCGTGGCCCATTCGGAACGCGCGGCGGGAAATTCCAAATATGGCTTTTGGAGGCTTATTAATTTACAGTTTGATCTATTGACCAGCTTCAGCCTTTTACCACTGCAAATGCTGTCCGCAGTGGGCGTGATAGTCGCGGCATTGGGATTTTTGCTATTCATAGGCATTATGATTTACAGATTCATAGACCCGGCAGGTACCGTCGAGGGAATATTCACACTGTTCGCCATTCTGTTTTTCTTTATAGGCTGCCAGTTCATAGCCTTTGGCTTGCTGGGAGAATACATCGGGCGCATTTACGTAGAAGTCCGCGACAGACCCAGGTATATGATCAGAAAGGTGCATAAGCGGAACTAGAATTTATAACCCAAACTTGAAAAACAGACTGCACTCTGTTTTTCAAGTTTGTTGAATGTATAGCAGTTCAGCTTTTCGTAGTTGAACTGCTCTAGCTTTTCTTCCTTTTGCTGACGCCGTTTGGGTTTGATGTTGGCTTGGATGTTTTGCTCAATGAGAAGTACTCTTTTCGTGCGTTGCGCTTGGAAGCGTCATACTTGGGATGACGTTCAGGCCGCTTCGGCTTTTTGTCGCGGCTGAATTGATCTGTCGAGCGTTCGGCTAGACGTCTGCTTTTATCGCCGCGCTCAAAGCGTTCAAATTTGCCGCCAGGTTGCTCTGATGTACGTCTGGCGTCTCGGCGTCTTGGCGCAGCGGCGGAGTTAATGGGCTTGATCCGCCTTATCTCTGGCGCTTCAGGAATATCAAAGCCAAGGTGCGCTTCGTCTTCAATCAATGATAGAAGCACCGCTACCAGGCTCTCGGCTGATCGT
>JAITCJ010000040.1 GCA_031283145.1 Holophagales bacterium
AGTTTTTGAAAAACAGGGAACCCCTGATTTTTCAAAAACTTGCGGGCGGCGATTGCTCGCCGCCATACCAACTTGCAATCAAACGTAATGCCGTTTGATTGCAAGTTGGTATAAGCAGCATTCAATCCCGATAAGCAATGTTGTCAAGCAGTCGCGGACAAGCAGATCTGAAAGATATAGCAGTTCCACCTTTTGTTGTCATTCCCTCTATAGTTCACATCTGCGCTTTCCATTCCTGTCGGCGGCTCACTCCATTACCAGCGCGTGCCCCCACCCTTGGCAATCCCGTTTCGTTGTCTGGAGAACACCCTGTGGACCAGTTGTGACAACCCAAAGTTGAATTGCTATAACGTCTGCTCTTGTGTTTTAGTTTTTTAAAATGCGATCCCGCAATACTGCCAATTATTGCCCCTAGCATAATTCCGTCCCAAAACCTTATAGTAGTTCAACTTTTTGTAGTTGATCCGGTTCAATCATGGCTTGTGTTGCTTTTAAGGCTAATCATCTCTATCTTCAGCAACTCAGCCTTTCTCTCCAGGCCGCCAGCGTATCCTGTGAGCTGGCCGTTTGCTCCTATGACGCGATGGCAGGGGATTAGCAGGAAAATGGGATTTGTCCCATTTGCTCGGCCTACAGCGCGGGAGAGCTTGGTATCGCCAAGCTCTTTGGCTATTTGTCCATAAGTTGTGGTCGCGCCATATGGGATGCCGGTTAAGCGGTCCCATACGCGGCGTTGAAAGGGTGTGCCTTTTGGCGCGATGGGAACAGAAAACTCTCTCAATCTGCCCGCAAAATAGGCGCTTATTTCGTCCGCCAGCAATTTGGCTGCCGAAGCCTGAACATCATTAAGTTTGCCCGCAATCGGCGAAGCCGGCGGCACAAACATCAATCGCGTCAAAGCTCCTTTTGCATCAAATACGGCGTCGAGATCGCCTATGGGAGTTGGAATCATGAGCATTGACGTTAACCAGAGAAATTATATGTGAAATACGCCATTTCAACAACCAAAAGGATTTACGCATTTTTGGAACACGCCCCAAAAAACTTCCATAGACTTCTTTCGTAACCTTGACAAGACATTTTGAAATTACATATACAGACAAGCAAAAAGTTTCTTGTTCAAGCGGTTATGAAAGAAGTCTCATATCAAAATTGCGTTCCGCGATTTTGATATAGAACCGCTATAATTGGCGTATCGGTATTGTTGCCGCGTCTTGTTTTATGCTCTATTGAATTATCCAATTTTTCACCGGAGAAATCATGATTGCGCTGTCACGCTTAACACGCGGCGTCTGTTCTGTGGCCGCTTCATTCCTGATGGCGCTTCTATTTGTTCTATCCGCAGGTACAGCGGAAGCCGAAACTGCCGCACCCATTGCCCCGGCAAAAAAGCCGCTGCGAATCCTCATTTTGGGCGGAACGGGCTTCCTGGGACCCGCCACAATTGACGCGGCCCTGGCTCGCGGCCATGTGGTGACAATGTTCAACCGCGGCAGAACGCGGCCGGAGTTGTATCCAAATGTTGAAAAACTTCATGGCGACAGGGACCCCGCTAAGGGCGGCGGTCTTAAAGAACTGGAAAGAGGGCAGTGGGATGTAGTAATTGACAACAGCGGCTATTACCCTCGCCATGTAAAAGCGTCAGCCACCCTGTTATCCAAACGTTGCAGACATTATATTTATATAAGCAGTGTCAGCGCCTACAGAGAGCCGAATCCAATCGGCGGCGATGAAGACGCGCCCCTTGCGGTCATGGCAGACCCTGCTGTCGAGGACATGGGCAAGAACTATGAGAATTTTGGCCCGCTGAAAGCTCTGTGCGAAAGAGCCGCTCAAGCCGCCATGCCAGGCAGGACTACCGTTATCCGACCGGGATACATAGTCGGGCCGGACGACTCTTCGGGGCGTTTTACGTATTGGCCCGTAAAATTTGACAATGGGGGCAAGGTTCTGGTTCCCGGCAGTCCCAATGACCCTGTTCAGGTAATTGACGTGCGCGACCTTGGGGAATGGCTGGTAAAACTGGCTGAAAATGGCACTATGGGGGTTTTCACGGCTGCCGGACCGGAAAATGAACTCAAATGGGGGGAATTGATTGAAGCGTGTGTCGGAGCCTCAACCGCCGATCCCAAACCGCGGCCTGTTTGGATCAACAGCGATGTCATTCAAAAATCTCACGCGGTGGGCATGTACCCGATTTGGGTACCACCCATCGGCCACTATGCCGGTTTCCACAAGTGGAGCAACAAAAGGGCTGTCAATGTCGGCCTCAAGTTTCGCCCAATCTCCGACACGGTAAGGGATACGCTGGCTTGGTACAGGGAACAGGAAAAAGTTGAAAACGGCCGCGTCAGACTGGCTGCCCCAACAGATGAAGCGGAAGCCAAACTGTTGGAAGCGTTCAAACTGGATTTGCTGAACGCGCTGGAACAGGTTTTGAAATAAGAATAACGGCTTCACACATAAAAAGGAGTCGCTTTGCCGCACGCAAGAAGAATCACTTCCGCAAGCATCGCAGATGGTGACGCAAATTTGCCGTCCCCAGTCGCGCCGGAAACACATTTGACTTCAAGCGTATTGATGATAAGACCCGTTCAATTTGGCTTTAATGAAGAAACGGCTGTGAATAACGCTTTCCAAAAAAGGGGCGGAGGACCTGTACAAGAGTCTGCTCTGGCGGAATTTGACAGCTTCGTCAAACTGCTTGAAGCAAGCGGCATAAATGTCACTGTGATTGAAGATACCGCCAGTCCCCATACGCCCGACTCCATATTTCCAAACAACTGGTTCTCCACACACTCCACAGGCGAGTTGGTGCTGTATCCGATGCGTGCCCCAAACCGCCGGCAAGAACGAAAAGAAGCCCCACTCCAAGCAATTAAAGAGCTTGGTGAAAAAGGCCGCATGAAAAGGATTTTAGACCTGTCAGGATGGGAAGCCAAAGGGCGTTTTTTGGAAGGAACGGGCAGCATGGTTCTGGACAGAGCCAATAAGACAGCCTTTGTCTGCCGGTCGCCAAGAAGCGATGAAGACGTCCTCATCCGGTTCTGCGAGGAGCTTGACTACAGCTATTATTACTTTAACGCTTATGACCGCGATATGTCACTTGTTTATCACACAAATGTTATGATGTGTATGGGCGATAAATTTGTAGTTGTCTGTTTGGATTCAATACGCGACGACAATGAAAGAAAAACATTCATTGAAATTGTAAAAAAACGCGATAAGGAAATTGTGGACATATCACTTGAACAGATGGAAAAATTCGCCGGCAATATGTTGCAATTAAAATGCCGAAATAATGAAAGCCTCCTGGTAATGTCGTCAACGGCCAGAGCTTCATTGAGCGGCAAACAGGCGGCGGCTTTGGAAAAATACTGCAAAATTATCGCGCCGGAAATCAGCGCCATTGAAACAAACGGCGGCGGCTCCGTGCGCTGCATGCTTGCGGAATTGTTTTTTTAGAATAGCTTTTGAGGTGTACATGGCAGACCAGGTCCCCATTAAATCATTCAAAGAAGGCGAGGTGTTTAAGGGCTATCTGCTCACGCAGGAAGTCGCTTACAAGACCAGTTCCAGAGGAACGGACTACCTTGAGCTTACCCTGTCCGACTCGACAGGCCGCATAAAGGCGTACCTGTGGGATTTGAGAGCCGTTGATGGCGACATGGACCTGGTGCGGCCCGACGCGTTTTTAAAAGTCAAGGGTTCCGTTTCCATTTACAACAGCCGGCTCCAGCTTAAATTGGACAAAATCCGCCATGCGCCTGACGGAGAGATACCTGATATGTCCAACTTTTTCCCGCTGTCAAACAGAGACGCCGATGAAATGCTCGCCGAACTGGATCGCTTCATTGACAGCTTGAGAGACCCTTGGCTCAATAAATTAGTCGCGGCTATGCTGCGGTATAATAGCGCGCTGCGCGAGGCATTCGTGAGAGCGCCAGCCGCCAAGCACCTTCACCATGTATATATCGGAGGTTTGCTGGAGCACACGCTTTCGGTAGCTTCAATGGCGGAAAAAGCCTGCGGCCATTACAGTGGATTGAACAGAGACATGGTCATAGCCTCAGCCATTTTGCACGACATCGGGAAAGTCGCCGAACTCTGTTATAACCGCTCCTTTGGCTACACAGACGAAGGTAATTTGCTGGGACATATTTCCATTGAAATACAGTGGGTTCAAGACGCGATATCCGGCATTGATAATTTTCCCGATGAAATCAGGCGGCAATTACTCCATATATTGTTGAGCCACCACGGGAAACTGGAATTTGGCTCACCAGTTTTACCAAAAACGCCTGAAGCTATTTTGGTTCACTATTTAGACGACCTGGACGGCAAACTGGAATCAGTATTTACCAATATCAAAGAAGACTGCGGAACAGGAAACTGGACGCAGTACAGCAAATCCCTGGAACGCCCGATATATAAGGTACACTGGCCTTCTGTGGATGCTGAGATCGGATAAGTTAAGAGAGGGACCATTCATGCGGAGCCAAGTAAAATTCTTATACGGGGTAAATATATTTGCGCGTACAGAATTACTAATACCAAGTCGCGTTCAATTGACATTGAACGCTAAAGCGCCAAAGTTTTTGAAAAACAGGGAAACCCTGATTTTTCAAAGACTTGCGGGCGGCGATTGCTCGCCGCCATACCAACCTGCAATCAAACGTAATGCCCTTTGATTGCAAGTTGGTATGAGTTATTGTGTTACTCACTGTCATAATTGACAGTGCTTATGCCACGGAGGCTCCAATGTTCGTAAACGCGCTCTTTCTCATAGCCGGTTTGTTGTCCGGCGGACCGGCAGCCAACCCCCCTGACCCCATCTCACATGACACGGCGGCTTCGGATGAGCCTTTTTGGGATACTCCCGCCGTGGGGTCTTGCGGCTGTAGTACTACCTGTCCTCCCAGCATAATTGAAAATGGTAAATATTACTACAATAATGGGTGTCTATCAGTAAAAAGCCAGAACTATCTAGTTTGTTTTTATCGTAACAATACTACAAATGCTGGACCCACCATGGAGCATTCATGCGAAGCCAATTGAAATTCTTCCTGACAGCGTCTCTTGTTATCCCGCCCTCATCCGCGCTTTTCTCACAGGCGGCATTTGTAGATGTATTCCCCGACAAAACTTATGTCTGTGAGCGGTGGGACAGAGACGTCTATGAAATCGCCCCGGACTTGTCAGTAACGAAGGTTTCAAACCTGATACCTGAAAATCTCGATTTTCGATTAAGGCCGCGCCCAAAAATCCGCTATGGCAAAATCTGGATAAGCGACAACATAAAGGCTAAAATTTGGCGCAGGTCGCTGGAGCCTGATACAGATGGCGAAAAATGGCAAACAGTTAAATTTCCCGAAGAATCGGGCCGTTTTGATGATTTTGAAATAATTTCAGATGTCGAAGGGATTATTTGGCCCAAGTCATTGGAGGCCAATACGGATACCGGCGCAAAATGGCAAACAGTTAAACTTCCAGAGGGACTAGGCTCTTTTAACGACTTTGAAATAATTTCTGACGACGAAGCGCTTATTTGCGGCGCGGGCTGGTATCCTACTGATGAGAATACTAAAGTTCCAAGACGCTTCGATTATCATTTTATTTTTAACTATAATACAGGTGTCGTAACAAAATCCATAGAGGCCTTTGACCCAGCCATTTTCAACATGCCTGAAAATAAAATTTTTTATTATAAACGTAAAACAATGGATAGCTATTTATGCAGGTACAATTCAAATGTTCTTATAGTCGGTTGCGGATCCGGCTCTGTTACCATACTTGATACTGACACTGGTAAGTTGCGAAAAATCCAGGTTGTTCCTGAGGACGAGGTGCCAAACGATCCAGATAAGACTTCATATCTTAAAAGTCAGACAATCCACTGGGTGTGTCCGCTGGCCGGCGACAAGGTGATTATTTGTTATAGGATGTGGGTGGTGCCCAACAATGGTTCCGAGCCTCTGGGAGTGCCTTGCTTCAGGACGATGGATCTGAGGTCAGGCAAGGTCACTTTTCATGGCTCTGAATACCGTGGAAAAAACGCCGAGCAAGATTTGCCATTTTTTGAAGAAGAAGGGCAGTTGACATATGTGCGCGACTTCATCAAGGAACGCGGGAAAGGCACCACATTTGCTGAAAAGCAGCGGGCTATTACTCTGCCCAACCCTGATGAGCCTGCAGAAGACCTTGGCGGGAAATTTAACTTAAAGGACGACAAAAAATAGACTGCTTGACGGCAAATCCATGTCAACGGTGTTTTTTGCCGGTGCGCATTACTTACAAGATCGAACGGAACAATTTAACGCGGGTGGCTAAAAAATGCCGTTTTTTGGAGCAAACACATGAAGAGCTTAATACTCATCCTGTTTTTTTCGGCCCTTTTGCATGGTCAACTGCCGCAAGACACGCCCAAACCAAAAATTGAGTTAAAATATGGGTCGCAGCGCGAAGGGCGGCGGACTGACTCAGACATGGCGAGATGGCGCGGTCACCGCCTTGGGATGATCATTCACTATGGCCTGTACTCGCAGGCGGGAGGGGCGTGGAAAGGTGTCAATTACGCGTACGCGGCGGAGTTTATCAAAGCAAACGCAAAAGTACCGGATGAAGAGTACGACCAGTTGTTAAAGACCTTTAATCCGGACCGAAACGCCCCCAAAAATTGGGCGCGGCTCGCAAAACAAATGGGGGCTAAATACGTAGTGATTACAACAAAGCATCACGAGGGGTTCTGTTTGTGGCCGAGCAAGTACACTGATTTTGATGTGGAATCAACACCGTACAAAACGGATTTTTTGGGCGAATTTGTCAGCGCCTGTAATGAACAGGGCGTGGATGTGATGCTTTACTATTCGATACTGGATTGGCGCCACAAGAGCTGGAGATACCAATTAAAAGATGAGTCTGACCGTGCTGAATTCATGAAGTATTGGGAATTTGCGTCGTCTCAGTTGGAAGAACTGCTTGAACGCTATCCAAGCGTAAAAGGATTCTGGTTTGACGGCACTTGGGACAGCTCTGTTAAGAGCAATGGATACTTAACATTTGAACTGGAACAGCGCCTCCGAAAAATCAATCCCGGGTTGATCATTGGCTCCAGATTGCGGGCGGATGAGACAGGAGCCAGGCACTTTGACGCAAATGGTCAGTTGATGGGCGATTACGAGCAGGGCTGGGAAAGAAAGCTGCCAGTCGAGCCGTTGAAAAACGACTGGGAATGTGTAATGACAATACCGGAAAACCAATGGGGCTATCACGCGAAATGGACGGGCCACGTAAAGGACTCCATTGAATTAATTGAAATGGCAAGCAAATGCACAGCCCTTGACGGCAATTTCGTAATAAATATCGGTCCAATGGGCGATGGCTCCATCAGGTCCGAGGAAACCAGGTTGATTCAGGAAATTGGAGCGTGGATTACGGCAAATGGCGACGCCATACATGGTTGCGGCGCTTCCGGGCTTGAAAATCAAAATTGGGGCTGGCTTACGCGCAGAGAAAAAGCTGATGAAATAAACGCGATTGTGTTTAATATCCCCATTTCAGGGCGATTGACCATACAGCTGAGAAAAGGGGAGACAATCAAAAGCGCCGCTATAGCCAATAAAAAGCTGGAAGTCGAAGAAGACAGCGGTGGGCGTTACCTAATCCACCTGCCCAAAGAACTTCCCAAGACAGCCTTTGTTGTAAAAGTGCAGGTCAATACCGGTAATCAGATTACGGCGGAAGCGGCAAAAATATGATATACAGCAGTTCAACTTTTCGTAGTTGAACTGCTACGCCGTGATTTGCAAGCAAATCACGGTTGCGTATTGCTTGTAGGCGGGCACTACCCGCCGTTGTGCAAGCAATAAACGAAAAATGCTATATAGCCAATTAACCTGAAAAACAGACTATGCCCCGTTTTTCAGGTTAATTGGCTATAAATTCCTTTCCCGCCCAGCCCTTTGCGGACAATAGCAACAGGGGCGTGACAATCGCTATAAGGCCGAATACCAGCCGCATGGTGCCTGTAGATGTTGACCCTTCGGAG
>JAITCJ010000050.1 GCA_031283145.1 Holophagales bacterium
CTTTTTGTAGTTGAACCGCTTGCCGGTATTTGCTTGCAGATGATGTTTAGCGGATCAATTTACGGGAAACAGAACGCTGTCGCGGTTGCGGCTACTCATCAACCGAGATAGTCACTCTGGTTTTCCCGTCCATGAATTGAAACAATATTTGGCCTTTGGGGGCTGTGGCGGCCAATTCCGTAAGGTTGGACAGCCCTTTGTGAGCCAGATCAACTCTGGCTTCTGGGGGCAGCATTTTTTCTACCCCTTTTAAAAAATTTAAAGGGACTCTCATCTCAAAACTGTCGTCGGGATCGTCAGTTTTGACTTTTACAACAAGCATTCTAGTCAGAGAGGCGGGTGCCTTACCTGGTTTTAGATGTCCGCGAAGTCCCAGCTTCCACAATGCCAACGCGCATTGTTCGCGCAGCCTGTCATTGTTCAGACCCTGCTCAAGCTCTTTTTTGCCGGAGGCGTCTTTGTTTTCGGCTAAGGCCAATGCGGCTTGCACACGAATTAATTTATCGGGGTCTTTCAATGCGGTCCTCAGACCCAAAATAGCTTTGGGATTTTGTTTCTGACGGACTTTCCAGCAGTAAATTCTGTCTTCTTTGGCATGTTGGGAATACATGCGATGATTTGAATGGTATTCGATAAATTCGGTAAAAGCTTCTGCGGCTTCGTCCCATTCCTGGACCGCAAAAAGGGATTTGGCAAGCCAGAACCTGGCCTCAAATAATCTGGAACTGTTTGGGTTGTTTGCGATGAAATGCCTGTAGAGTTTTGCGGACTCACGGTATCGGCCCTGCAACCGCAGTCTGCGGACTGATAACAATACGGTGTTTTCATCTGACTGCTCCCGCGTTTCCTCTGACCGTCCCTGCTCTTCATGAGGGACTTCCTCTATCCGCCACAGCGCTTCATCCAGCCACTCCTGTGCTTCCTCCGAGTGCCTCCGCTCTCTCCGCGAGGCTTTTTCTGACTGCGTCCGCGCTTCCTGAGAGTCTTTTATGGCTTGGGCATACGCATCTCGTACGGATTCTCCAGCCTGTGATATGGCGTCTTGAACCGCGCCTCTCACCTGCAACCGCGGTTTCCCGGTTGATTTCATGTTTTCGCTTTGCGCCGCTCGCGCGGCCAACGACACGAAGAGAACACAAACAATGTTCAGATATGCGGGAATAAATGACTTCATGACACATTCCCCATAAGCTTAATATTGAATTTTTTGGCTTTGCCTTCTAAATCCATTTCACTGGCAAGACTCAATAATTCATGACTGCGCTCAATAGTCATGCAGGCATCATTCGCCGAAACTTCTGTAAACCAGTTCTGTAAATCATTCTTGGCGTTAATTGCTCCGGCGCTATCCAGACCATCTAATGGCAGTGTGTTCCCCATCGCGTAAAGCCTTTTGGCTTGCTCGACCTCCTCGCTCCTGTCCTCACGGGTTGGAGCGCAAAATTTGGTCGGTGTTTTAACTCGTTTTAATAGTTCCAAAGAACCTTCAAAGAAATCAGACCAAAGTTTTACTTGAAGATGCTCCTGGAGCTTTACTTCCAGTGCGACTCCCCTGGCCTGCATTCGGCGCGCTTCGCGTGTGCGGCTGACAGCATATGCCGCTGGTAAAACGGCAAGCATAATAGCGGCGGCGGACAGAATCCACGCCGTGGCGAGCCGCTTGGATTTTTTCATGCGCGTTAACGTCGGCGCTATGTCGTCGGCGTGAGCCTGTATAGCCAGGTGAATTTCCAATAGCTCGGCCAATTCAGCTTGGATGACGGGGTCGTCCGGCCAATTTTCGGGATTTTCCAAAAGCTCAAATGCCAGGGTGTCATCAAAAGGAGTTGTGATTTGAGTGTTTGATAAAATATTATTATCTTCCGCTTTAGCGCCATCAGAAGAAATGAGACCGTCAGCGCTGGCATCGTCTGTAAGCGTTGGCTTTGTGTCGGGGTTCATGGCTGTTGTCCTAATGTTTTGCGAAGCTTGACAAGGCTTTGAAATATAGTTGCTTTTACTGTACCCTCGGCGCAACCGAGGTCCTCGGCGATATTTCTGACAGGGCGTTCATGTATGTAGTAGGCCGTCACTATGGTTCGCTGCCGCGGCGTCAGTTCCTCCAGTGCGCCTCGGAGGGAATTGAGCTTGCGGTTTTGATCCAGTTGATCCCAGGGTGATACTTGTTCGGGATCAGGGGTGTCAAAGTTTTCGGGTGCTGGCAGCTCCCTTATTCTTTTACGTAAATGGTCTGTCGCCGTATTAGCCGCCAAAGTAAAAAGCCATGCAGCAACCGGGCGGCCATTTTCAAAACGATGACAATATTGAAGACACTTCAAAAAAACTTCTTGCGTAAGCTCTTGAGCCACACCGATTTCACCTTTAAGCCTCCTGTATAAAAATGAAAATACAGGGCGCTCAAAACGAGTCATCAAATGAGCCAGCGCTTCTTCATAGCCATCCTGAAGCCGGCGCATCCAAAATTCAGGACTTTCAATGGAATTAATTGCTTGAATGTCCGAACTCATCTGGCCTTGTCCGACTTTGTAAAACTGGTCTCCGATGAAATGGGAACAAGGTCTTTTAAGTTTAAGGAATCCAGCACTTGACTCAACTGGCTCTGTTTGAATTGGCACCTGACGCCCATCCGGTTGCTCTCTTGAACAGTCTCCGGTTGTCCCGTTCCGTCCCCATCGGCAAGAGAGGAAGCCATAGCGAAAATGCGCTGCATCCAAGGCTTTATTTTATTGACGGCCTCGTCCGTCCCGGTGATAGCCAAGTCCAAATTAATGATTTGTTTATCTCTTTGGGAGGGCGAGGCGGACCAGGCCAATCCTTTTATTCCAGCCGGAAGCGAGTTTGCGAAACCTTGAAAAACGTCTTTGGGTATCAACTCCGGTTGTACAAAGCCCTGAATTGCGGAGGAGGAAGTTATCCACTCGGACGCGCGAGAAACATAGCCGCTGTCTCCGACACTGCGCTTCTTTGCCGTCTCTTGCAACGCCGCGATGTCGCCAATCCATACCCTTCCATCGTTGTCTGAAACTATGCGAATTTTTACGTCGTTTATGTCCAGAACAACAAATAGCGGGTATTCACGGCCTCTTAGTCTCAAACTGCCCTCAGGCGAAAAAGTTTCCATGATAACGCGCTGAATGGCTTTTGGCTCTCTGAAACCGGCTATCTGCATGAGTAACATTTCGCGCCAGTCTTTGATTGACGGCGCGGAAATGTCTGGGTTTGGGAGTTTTAACATATAGACAGAGAGCTTTGCTGTTTCAGAGGCGGGATCAATTTTGGCGCTGTCTAAAAAAAGCTCAAGAGCATTGTCATACAGGGGATACCTGGCGATAAAATTACGAAAATCAGGCATTTCAAGTATCCAGCCCAAGTGACAGGAAACGCCAACGGCGGTTTTTTCCGGCGCGGAAGTCACCCAGTCCTGAGCTTTAGGTCGAATATCCCTGCAACCCAAGGAAATGATGGCGAGCAATACAAATGTCATCAACTGCCGCATGGGCCCTCCACAACAAATTATTACGCGCATTGTGCCTTTTGGTTTATATAGTGAAACAAATCTGAAAAAATATTGAGTATTAATATTTTATGTAGCGGCACTAAACAAATTCGTTAATTGATTACAATAAATTTCAATCAGACATTATACTTTTCTGATGCACCAACGTACTTGGCTCTCACTGCTGACGCTCCCTCTGGTTGTCACTTTCACTATACCCATGTTTTATCAGCAGGCTCCCAAGCCTGTGAAAACGGGTTCGGGCGCTGTTTCCGTAAATGATCCGCTGGCCGGGCTGGCTGATATTCAAGATGTGCTTGCGCATATAAGGGTCAACTATGTGGATGTGCCGAACATGGAAAAGGTGCTTTCCGGCGGTATTCAGGGCGCGCTGGAGCGTGCGAATATATTAAATTCGTATTTGACGCATGAGGAAACTCAACTGCCTGACCCGGGTTCGGGCGAAACCGGTTTGACGCTTATAAAAAACAGACTTTTTGCGCTTGTAATCGGAGTTGTGCCTGACAGTCCCGCTGTAAGGGCAGGTCTTCAGGTTGGTGATGAAATTCGGAAACTGGATGGAGAATCGCTGGGTTCAATGAG
>JAITCJ010000008.1 GCA_031283145.1 Holophagales bacterium
CAATGGTTCTCATGGTATTTAATATAGCGGTTTCATATGAAAATTGCGGAACGCAATTTTCATATGAAAGTTTTGGGGCTGTATCCAAGTGCTATACAGCAGTTCAACTTTTCGTAGTTGAACTGCTATAATACCAGTTCCCATTGCCAATGCTACAAATGGTCGTGCGAATGCGGCTGTTTGCGGCATGTTGTGCTACCGCTTTTGCACAACAGCAACGTGATTTATACCAACTTGCAATCAAACGGCATTACGTTTGATTGCAAGTTGGTATGGCGGCGAGCAATCGCCACCCGCAAGTTTTTGAAAAATCAGGTTTTCCCTGTTTTTCAAAAACTTTGGCGTTTTAGCGTTCAATGTCAATTGAACGCGACTTGGTATTAGTATAAGGCCTGTCGATCGCAACTTGGTATAACCTCCAAAGAGAAAACCCCGCTGTTGCGGGGTTTTCTGGACTGCTATGAACTTCAATGGATTTTAATTGGTGGAGCTAACCGGGATCGAACCGGTGACCTCTTGCATGCCATGCAAGCGCTCTCCCAGCTGAGCTATAGCCCCGAGAGAAATATAGTTTGCCGCAACGTACGGAAAATTTCAAGCGCAAAGGTTGTTTTTATAGTCAACAAACCTTAAAAACAAGCTCGCTCTGTTTTTCATGTTTGTTGAGAGTGTTTCCAGGGCGCTGTTTTACAGAAAAATCTACCGCGTTCACTTCTTCTTTTTTGCGGCGGTGGCGCTTGTTGCGGGTTTTGGCGTCTGTTTCACCGTGGCGTTTGCGGGTTTCGCGGCGGTGGCTGCTGAACTTTTAGCTTTAGGGCTTGATTTTGGGGCTGCGGCTTTCACTACGACCGGTACATTGATAACTCTGCCTGCCCTGAACTGGGAGGACGTCATGCTGTTAATATCCAGCAGGTCTGCCGGTGTTGTGTTATACCGCGCCGCTACCTTTGATAGGGAATCGCCTTTGACTATCTTATAAGACTTGAATTCAAGGCGCTCCGCAACGGGTATCGCGCCCAGAACGTTAGCTATGTCATCGCTCGCGCCGACAGGCACTTTTAGCTGATATTTTTTGGGAGGGGTTGTACGGCGTATCAGCTCAGGGTTGAGGTCTTTCAATATATCGGGGTCAAGTCCTGCGAGTGCGGATAATGTATTCAGGCTGATGGATTTGCTCACCTCGATGATTTCGTACGCGTAGGGTTCAAGTTGAGCCACTTCCATGTCAAAGCGATCAGGATGTTTGCCTACCATGATAGCCGCGCACAACTGGGGTACGTAGTTCTTTGTGTCATTCCACAAATACTTGGATCTGGCGTGATCCCAAAAATTGCGGCTGTCTGTGCCTTGTACGGCTCTGTTCACCGTGCCCGGTCCGGCGTTGTAACCCACCAGGGCAAGATACCAGTCATCTGTGAGGTCATACAGATATTTCAAATACCTGGCGGCGGCTCTTGTGGCTTTGACCGGGTCGCGCCTTTCATCCACCCATGAGTCCTGCTGCAATCCATAAACCTTGCCCGTTGAGCGTATAAACTGCCACATGCCGACAGCTTTGGCCCAGCTCCTAGCTTCGTTGCGAAACCCGGATTCTACAATTGGCAGATATGCCAAATCCTGTGGGATGCCTTCTTCCGCGAAGACCTGGCGGATCATTGGAAGATAGCGAGTGCCGCGGCTGAGGCTGTTTTGAATGTTTTCTTTTATTCTGCCGGAAAAAACTCCCACCCATGCCAATACCTTGTCATTCAAATCTATCGGGAAGTCAAATGCTGTACCGGCCTCGGCGGCTTCAATCAACTCCAGCTCTGATCTTCTGGCGTCGCCGATCAGAGGGATGACCTCTTCCTGGCTTTTGATTCCAGGGTCTTCAACGTCATCGCTAAGTTCCTTGCGAACTGCCCTCATGCGCTCCAAAAGCTCTACTACATCGTCCCGCTTGAGAAATTCCATGGACCAATCGGCCATGTAGGCATCGGCTTCTTCCAGGTACTCTGAGGCCCCATCCTCATCTTCTTCGGCCAGAGCCTTTTCGGCGGCTTCAATTAACCCTTTCAAGTGAAGAATTTTATGATCATCCTGGAGATGAACGGACGCTGACGCTTCAGGCGCGGCGAGCGCGGATGTTCGCGGCGAGCCGATATGGATGGGGCCGCTAAAACAAGCGCCGCCGCAGATAAGTATAAAAATAGTTGCTTGTGTGAAAAAACGCGGCATGGGTACCCGTGAGAAAAATGTGTGATTTACAACTCACAATCAGTAAATAAAGACGTCGCGCAGTACGCCGCGGTCATATTTTATATTGCGGAGCGCCGTCAATGGCTTTCGACGGCGACATGAGCCTCATACGCCGCCGCGTCCAACAGATCGGGGTTTATATCGCCGTTGATCTTAATTTTGACAAACCATCCTTTTTCGTACGGGTCTTCATTGACGTATTCGGGATGGGCTTCAAGCTCTCCGTTGGTTTCGATGATTTCGCCGGATGTGGGCATGTAGTATTCAGATACTGTTTTTACGGACTCAACAGTCCCGACTTCGTCGCCGGCGTTAAAAGATTTGCCTGTTTCGGGAAGCTCCACGAAAACAACATCACCAAGGGCTTCCTGGGCGTAGCCTGTGATACCCACCGCTGCGGTGCCATCGCCTAATGGCTTCAGATATTCATGATTGCGTGTGTATTTGAAGTCCGCGGGGTACATGTCGCCTCCTGATTAGTTTATTGTATGGTCAATTTAAACTTATAGTCAATGGGCTTTACAGCGGTTCAAATACGAAAAGCCGAACCGCTATAAAGCATTTTTCGCTTTTATTGTTTGCAAAACGCTGGGCAGCGCACTCCTACAAGCTATACGCGGCTGGGATTTGCTTGCAAATCCCAGCATAGCGGTTCAACTACAAAGTGTTGAAGCGCTATATTACGTCAACACGTAATTTCGCGGGACAATCGTTCCCATTTTTGTCGCGCGAAAATGGGAACTGGTATTACAGCACAGGGAGGCTGCTCCAAAACTTCCATATCAAAATCGCGGAAAGCGATTTTGATATGGAACCGAATTACTTTACATAAACATAATGGGCAACTGACAAATTCACCGCCAAAGTCAAGCAGATGTACAATCGCCATTACGAGATTGCCAATGCCATTATAGCAGTTCAGGTTATTGTAGTCCATCGCTGAGGCTCTGGATACAATTAAGCCCAAAGACATTGAAGCTGGATAGGCATTGTATCTATGGACTACAATAACTGAAATTGCTATAAGGAAAAGAACCGCCGAATCGGAACGCTGACAAAGCACTTGGATCAGAACGAAATCCACCAACGGACAAAGGCGGTCTACAAGAAATATCAACAGCTTGACCCAAAGAAGCGCGACGCCTACGCCGAGAAACACGCCGATGAAATCCGGCTGTATAAAGCGCTGAGTACTTCAAAGGCGTAATGAACGGAAGAACGGAACTGCCAATCAAAAAGTGGAAAGCGGAGTTGGAAACGCTGACCGCCGAGAAGAACACATTCTGCGATGAATACTATCAGCTTGACGATGAATTGCGAATCATGGAAGCGTTATAGCATTTTTCGCTTTTATTGCTTGCTTAACGACGGGCAAAGCCCGCCTACAAGCAATAAGCGGCCACGATTTGCAAGCAAATCATGGCATAGCAGTTCAACTACGAAGTGTTGAACTGCTATAGCAGAAGAGTATGGTCTCATACCATATTTAGTTATTGTTGCAACAAATAATCGCATCGGCAGATGCTCTTGAAAAACTCTGCTGTGGTTTTCCTCAGGCACCCCTCCACCGATCTCATCACCGACTCCAGGGTCAGGTGGAGGCGGTTCCGTACGGCGTGGCGCTTGAGCCACTGCCAGAGCCGCTCCAC
>JAITCJ010000094.1 GCA_031283145.1 Holophagales bacterium
GTTTTTGGTTTCGCGTCCGCTTTTTTAGGTTTGGCGGCGATTACTGTATCAGTCCCTGTTTTTTCCAAAGAAGACTTGGCTTTAGTTTTGGTATTTGCGGTAATTTCCGATGAAGATGATTTTAGAGCGGCTTTAGTTGCGGGAGCTGTTTTAACCGTCTTGGAAACTTTTTTGAGTTCAGCTTCCTTTGCGCTTCTTTTACGTGTTGGCCCCTTTGTTTTTTTTGTTTCCGTATCAGTTGGTGTCTCAGGTACAAGTAAAGATGAGTCTGATACAACAGGGGAGGCAAGCGGTTTTCGCGGCACAGCGGGAACGGCAAGCGACGCGATGATTTCCGGCGTTAGTTTTGGAGGTTCCACGTTCACTTCTTCAGTATGCTGCCGCTTGTTTTCAATGACGGCATTTACTTCAGGCTCAACATCAGCTTTTGGGTCCGCGCTCTCAAAAAGCGATCTCAGGCGTTCACGCTCATCCAAAGCGGCCCGCTGCGCTTCCCTGCGGCCGTTCTGTAAATTCCCGTTGTCATTGTGGGGCAATGCCTTGTCAAAACTTATTGGAGCGTCTCCGCACAAAACTACTGTTTCGTCTTCAATCTCGTGCTTATGTTCGGGCATTTCATGACGTTTTGAATGCTCTGAGTCGTCCTCCCTGCGATTTATTTCCATAGAGATTTCGCCATAAGTTATCTCATGGTCTGGAGTAACGATAATCGTAGCTTCATGCGCGGCTTCCAAATCAGCCAGATCAGAGCGCCTGTGGTTGAGCAAACTCATAGCTATGAGAGGTGAAATCTTGATTTGGATTTTGGTAACACTATCCTTGCTCAATATAGATTTTATGCGGCGAAGAACACTTAGGACAAGCGCTTCAGAATTCTTGACATGCCCGGTACCCTGACATACCGGACATGTCTCATGTGTTACGTGTTGAATGGATGGGCGGATTCGCTGGCGCGTCATCACCAGTACGCCAAAACGATTGATCTTGCCAACCTCCATGCGAGCCTTGTCCATGCGAAGACATTCGACCAAGCGGTCCATCACGGCCTTATTATTAGTTTCGCGCTTCATGTCAATGAAATCTATGACAATCAAACCGGCAAGGTCCCTTAAACGCAAGTGGGCGGCAATTGCTTCGGCTGCCTCTAAATTGGTGCGCAACGCCGTGTCTTCTTGATTATCCCCAACGGTTTTGCCGGAATTTACATCAATGGCCACCAGGGCTTCGGTTTGATCTAGTACTATTGCGCCGCCGCTAGGCAGACTTACACGACGGGCGTATATCTTGTCAATCTGTTCTTCTGTCTGAAACTTTGAGAAAATTGGCTTTTTGCCGGTGTAATGGCGGAGGACGCTCAAATGCTGGGGCATCGTCCTGCGGAAAAAATTATATGCGGATTGAAAGGTATCCCTGTCGTCAATGTGAATTTCCTCAACATCAATCGTCCATGTATCACGAAGCGTTCGCGTGACTACATCGTCTTCCTGCCAAACTAGGCCAACGCCGGTACACTTTTTGTACAGAGCCAGAACTTCTTTGTATGTATCAATTAAATTATCCATGTCCCGTTCAAAATCTTCCCGTGTCACGCCAAGCGAGGCCGTACGGACAATAACGCCCATATCACGCGGTACATCAAGCTCATCAACAATGCGTTTAAAATACTCACGCTCTTCGCGGCCCTCAATCTTACGGCTGATTCCATTAAGAGCATTACCCGGAGTCAACACCAGATACCTGCCGGGCAGACTGATTTGGGCTGTCACCATCGCCCCTTTTGTTCCAAGCTCTTCTCTGATGACTTGAACCATTATTTCCTGATCCCTTTGAAGCAAATCCTGAATACGGTTCCGGCGTCCATCCGGGCTAGTCATATCTTTTGGCAGTTCGCTTAATGGCAAGAAACCATTTTTTTGTCCGCCGTAATGAACAAAAGCTGCTTGCAAACTGGCGTCAACACGAGTAATTCTGGCTTTGTATATATTGCCTTTGATTTTCTCGTTGTGAATAAACTCAATGTCAAAATCTGAAAGCACGCCATCTTTCAGCGTCGCTACGCGAATTTCCTCTGGATCCGTAGCATTGATGAGCATAATCTTCTTGCCCAAAAGCATCTCCCTGAATTGATATTTGTCATATTGGACAGAGCGTGGCCTTAGAATTATCAGGCTCAGAGCATTACCGGCATATCAAGCGGGTGTAATGCGCCGTCCCCATTTCCAATATTGAAATTAAAAATAAACATGAGGCATCCCGCAAGATGGCCTCGTCAGATGGATATCAAAATCATCAAGACGGCCCCTCGGGTGCCGGCGCCTCGACTACAGCATCTTTCTTTTGAAATGCTTGCTTGACGGCGGATAAAACCATCCCGCAAACATTTCGCAACCAGAATTTGCCGCCAAATCCTGAATTAGAGCAATTCAACTTCTGAAAGTTAAACTACCTTAAGCTATTCTTTCATAAAAAACCAAAGTTTTGTAGGCGTAAATTCTCCTGACGTGTCCTAAAACTGATCAATGGGGTATGCTCCCGCTTCAATCAGTTCACCCGCAACCCTGTCTCTTAGCTTGGCGCTTGAAATTGGTACAAAGGCGTCAAAGGCGGCAAGCTCTTTGATGGCCTTTTGGAGACTTTCGCCTTCCAACGCTTCGGCCAGCAAAATAGATGCGTTATTGCGAATTTTTCCCACGGTTTCATTGACAAATACATTTGCCATATCACACGCGAAATCAGACCACCTGTGTGAAGCCGTTTTCATCTTTGAAGCGCGCACAACGGCTGATTCCATAGCGTAAATTTCCATTGCCATATCGGCGACCCTCGCCGAGGCTTCCTGATTTTCAATGAGTTTTTGACCGATAGCTCCCAAGGCCGCGGCTGTAGAATACTGGAACCGTCGTTTTGCGAGCGCCACAGCGTGAGATGCCCAAGCCATGCAGTCCGTGCCCATAGCAGGCAAGTCGGCGGCGTCATTGCGAAGGTTCAGAGTTTCGTTTCCGCATTTTTTAAATATCTGACCTGCTATGATCATGCGATTAATTTCATTAGTACCTTCAAACAGGCGGTTTATACGGTTGTCGCGGTATATCTTTTCCGGCGGGTACTCGGATGAAAAGCCATAACCGCCAAATACTTGCACTGAATCATCCGCGATAATCCCCAGCGCTTCGGAATCCCAGACTTTCATGAGAGAAGCCTCAATTTGAAACTCTTCCATTACTTCCATCTTTCGGCTTGCGGCGTTCTCTTCTGTCCAGGCAATGCTGTGCATTTGTTCGTTGATGTATCCGACAGTGCGATAGTTGATACTTTCCGCGACATATATCCGCATGGCTATGTCGGAAAGTTTCTGGCGTATTAAGCCCATGTTATTGATGGCCTTGCCGAACTGAACGCGCTCGGAAGCGTATTTAAGAGTGTATTTAAGAACTTCCTTAGCGATTCCATTGCATCCCGCGCCGAGTTTAAAGCGGCCTATGGCTAAAATACCAAAGGCTATGCGATGTCCAAAACCTATACGCCCAAGCAGGCGTTCTTTGGGAATACGGCAGTTTTCAAAGATAAGGGCGCGTGTGGAACTGCCCTTGATACCGAGTTTCATTTCTTCCGCGCCCAGACTGAAGCCTGGGTCGGTCTTTTCTACAATAAAAGCGCTGAATTTTTTGCCGTCAACTTTCGCGAAAACAACAAATACATCAGCTAAACCGGCGTTGGTTATCCACATTTTAGAGCCGTTAAGTATCCAATGCTCCCCATCCAGGGCAGCAACTGTCTTTGCGTTCATCGCGTCGGAACCGGCGCCTGCCTCAGTGAGGGCGTAAGCGGCAATCCATTCGCCTGAAGCGAGTTTGGGCAGGTAAGCGGCCTTTTGTTCCGGCGTTCCAAAATAAACGATCGGCAGTGTTCCTATACCTGTATGCGCGCCATACGTCACTGAAAAAGAAGCCTGACGGCCCACTTCTTCCAAAACCACTAAGCAGGTGAGCTTATCCAAGTCCATTCCCTCAAATTCTTCAGGAATCTCAAGGCTCAAAAGACCTGTCTCCCAGGCCATGCGTATGAGTTTTTTGCTCAGTTCAAGATCCAGTTTGTCTATCGCTGAATCATTAGGCAGAATTTCACCTTCAACAAAATCCCTGGCCGCCTGTCCAATCGCTTTTGCGTCATCGCTCAGTTCTTCCGGCGTAAATTGTGGAAAAGCCCCTACTGGAGAAACAAGAAATATACCGCCGCCCAACTGCTCTTTATTGTTTTGACTCATGTGACCTCCATAAAATCTCAAAACACCCTGCCTGTTAGTAAAAGGCAATCCTACACTTTACAATGTCAGGGGGCGCTTGTCAGTGGCTATATAGCAATGAGCCCGAAAAACAGGCTGCGTTCTGTTTTTCAGTTTCATTGAGATTGCTGTTCCAGGGCTGTTTTATACCATTTCCTCTTTACAAGTATGATAAACTATCAGCTCAAATGGTATTACATAAAGCTTTCAGATTGCTTCAGGTATAGTCTGTGTTGCTTTTAAGTTTGATTGACTATAAGTTGTTATTGACAGTAATTAGGAGGGAAAAACCCTGTGCCTTGGGCTGAGCCGGAGAAAAATAGCGTTCAAATCATGTTTGCCAGCATCGCGCGCCGGTATGATCTCCTGAATCATGTGCTTTCACTGGGTCTGGACTTCTATTGGCGGCGGCAAATGGCAAAAGTGGCCGGAGCCGAGTCAGGTATAAAGATATTGGATGTCGCCGCCGGCACCGGCGATAGCACCTTGGCCTTGGCAAAGCGCGGCGCCGCCGTGGTTACAAGTGATTTCACAATACCGATGCTTGCCCTTGGGCCTGAAAAATTTAAGAACAAGGCAATGGCAGATTTGGTTTTAGGCTCTGTTGGGGCGGATGCCCAGCATTTGCCTTTCCAAAATTCTAGTTTTGACGTTGTCGCCATCTGCTATGGCATCCGCAATGTTGAACGGCGCTCTCTCGCTTACGCTGAATTTACCAGAGTATTAAAGCCGGGAGGCAGACTGGTGATATTGGAGTTCAGCCGCCCAAAATGGAGATGGCTGCGATGGCTTTATGACGCCTATAGTAAATATTTACTGCCTGAAATTGGCGCTTGGATTAGCGGCGACAAGATTGCCTATATGTATCTCCCCGAAAGTATCAAGCATTTTCCAAACCAGAACGAATTGGCCCTTGAGCTGAAAAATGCCGGATTCACAGATATCGCGTGGAAAAATTTAAGTTTTGGAATTGCAGCGTTGCATAACGGGAGAACAAAATGCGCTCAAGGAATTTTAAAATAACCTGCAACACCATTTATTAAAACTATTCCAATGTAACCTTAACCAAGTCGCCATTACTGGTTTTAATTTCAAGTAATAAATCCCCTGGTTTGGAACTATTTAATAGTTCTATAAGTTGATCAACTTTTATGCCTTGTTTGCTTTCTCCATTCACTTTTATTTCATTTTCTTCAAGCCCTTTCAAAAAGGCCTTCGCAAGTGAAACAGGCATACGAATTTGAATGGTTTCCGGCAATACTTTTTCCGTCCCCTTTTTACCGAGTTTAGATAAATGTCTGGATTGTGAGATGACCTCAACATTGATAAATTTCGCCGACTGAGCCGTGGCCGGCAAAATTAGCGCCGCCGCTAATAAACCAGATCTGAAGTAACGCATGTAGCCTCCTGTTGGAAAAGAGTCGAACAAAGTCGAACAAATCAGGTTACGGAGAACCCGCGAATCGGGTTAGAGAATATTAGCACGTCCCAAAACATTTTGCGCTCAAGTTCTCGGAGCTATTCAGAGCCGTGCATCAACACCGCACAAAACTTGGTATAAATATGAGTGAGGTCAAAAATGCGTTCAAAGATTATTCTTACTTCTTTCTTTTTTGCCATCGCAAGCATATATGCTTTCCCCCAGACGACCAGGGGTGAATCCGCTATCAGCGGCAAAGACGCGGTAGTATCTATCGCCAAGTTGTCGGATAAAAGCAATGCCGGACGGCTGACCGGAAATGTCGGCTACACCAAATGCCGCCAAGTGGTCTCTATCCCGTATATAAGTTTGGTTTTGATCCGGAAATAAACAGGTGTTATATGCGCTGGATGGCTATTGACCATGGAACCAAAAGGATTGGAATAGCCTTTTGTGACGAAATGGAAATTGTTTCCAGTCCTTACGCTGTCTGGCCGATGGAAGAGTCTGAAACACTGGAAAAATTGGCTGAACTGGCAAAGACCGAGAACGCTCAGGCCATTCTGGTCGGTTTGCCCCTCCACAAAGATGGCAATGAATCCAGCACTGCGGCCTCAGCCAGGGATTTTGGGCGAGCATTGGCCGCGCGGACAAATTTGCCTCTGGTATTTATAAATGAGCATCTGACGAGTTCCGAAGCCAAGAGACTTTTGACTCAGAGCGGCTTAAAACCCAAAGACCACAGCGCCAAACTTGACGCCGCCGCGGCGGCGGTGATGCTGCGGGAACATCTCGAAAGCAGACGGAATCAGGCCGTGGATACACCATTTCAAGCGTTTCAGACATTAAACGGGC
>JAITCJ010000160.1 GCA_031283145.1 Holophagales bacterium
ACCTGTCTTACTCGGAAGAAATAGCCACGGCAATGCTACAGCGCCAACAGGCGTCCGCTATAATAGACGCGCGCCAAATGATCGTCGAGGGCGCGGTCGGAATGGTCGAAATGGCCTTGGACCGCTTGGAGTCACAAGGGAAAGTCAAACTTGACGATGAGCGCAAGGCCGCCATGGTATCCAATCTGTTAGTAGTGCTTTGTTCAGAGAGAGCCGCCCAGCCTGTCCTAAACACAGGCACTCTTTACCATTGATGTGATATGCCCGATCGCAAACCATTCCTGATCCGCATAGACCCGGCATTGCTGGATGCCCTTCAGCGATGGGCGGCGGACGAAATGCGGAGTCTTAATGGGCAAATAGAATACTGTCTGCGAAATTCCCTTAAAAAAGCCGGCAGGGAGATAAATATTGACAATGGTTACAGCCAATGAACTCTCAAAAAACCTGAAAAACAGAGTACAGCTTGTTTTTCGGGTTTATTGACTATACAATCATGGCCTGGGAGAAACGTATGGCAAGCGAAACAGGTGAAAAAAAGGGGAAGGGGACGGTCTTTGTCAAGAGTGAGCTTTGTAAAGGCTGCTCCTACTGCACAGATTTCTGCCCCACTGACGCGATTGGCTTTTCTAAGGAGTTCAATCAGAAAGGGTATCATTTCCCCATACTCACGCATCCTGAAAAATGTTCCGGTTGCGACTTATGCGGACTTTACTGTCCCGACTTCGCCATCTTCGGCGTCCGCTACAAAGACCTAGAAGAGATGCGCCTGAAGCAGGCCTGAACCAAAATGTACCAAAGTCTGATTTATTTTTGACCTATTCAATTTGAAAGGGAGGAACCCTTGAAAGCAGACACCAGTGGAGTACTCACCGGCGTTCACTTCATGGACGGCGACCACGCCGCGTGCGAAGGCGCTTTAGCCGCAGGTTGCCGCTTTGTCGCTGGCTATCCTATAACTCCATCTACTGAGGTTGTAGAGCGATTTGCCGCCCGCATACCAAAAGTCGGCGGCGTTTTTATACAGATGGAAGATGAAATCGCTTCCTCCATCGCAATCCAGGGCGCGGCTTGGGGCGGTAAAAAAGTGATGAGCGTGACCAGTGGTCCCGGCCTGTCGTTAATGATGGAACACATTGGCTTTGCCGTTTGCACGGAAACTCCCAGCGTGTGGGTTGATGTCCAGCGTTGCGGGCCCTCTACAGGACTGCCGACACAGCCCGCGCAGCAGGACATGCAGCAAGTCAAGTGGGGCAGTCATGGCGACTATGAGATAATCGCACTCTCCCCAAACAGCCCCCAGGAATGTTTTGATCTCATGATCACCGCCTTTAATCTGTCGGAAACGTACAGGTGTCCCGTTTTTTTTATGATGGACGAAGTTGTCGGCCATATGACGGAGCGCGTTGTGATACCGCCTGCGGATCAAATCGAAATCACGCCTCGCAAATTTACAACCAAAGCTCCGAGCGAATTTGTTCTGTACGCCACCACGCAGGACGACCTGGTGCCTGAGATGGTAAAGGCGGGAGACGGCTATCGGATTCACACCACGGGGCTGACGCACGATGAACGCGGATATCCGGTAATGACCGTCGCTGTCCAGCAAAAAATGATGACCAGACTGATAGACAAGATCAGGAATAACGTCCACAAA
Source organism: Holophagales bacterium (assembly GCA_031283145.1). Taxonomy (GTDB): domain Bacteria; phylum Acidobacteriota; class Holophagae; order Holophagales; family Holophagaceae; genus WRHW01. The sequence continues at coordinate 1,658 of JAITCJ010000160.1, forward strand.
CTCGTTGATGTCAGAACAGATAACTGTGATGGCGCCGATGTAGTAGTTGTTTCCTATGGTATCACCAGCAGAATAGCCCACGCCGCCCTTGACGAAGCCAGGGCGAAAGGATTAAAAGTAGGACACGCCCGCTTAGTAATCTGCTGGCCTTTCCCCGAAGCGCTGTTCCGAGAAATGGCGTCCGGAGTCAAAGCCTTTGTCTTTCCCGAAATCAACATGGGTCAGATGGTCAGGGAACTAAACAGAGCCGTGGCCGGAAAGGCAAAAGTTGTATCGGTACCTCATACCGGCGGCACTGTCCATGAACCTGAAGTCATCCTGAACGCTATCATGGAGGCGGCGCGATGAACGAACACTGTGAATACAAAGACCTGGATATTCAAAACCCGGTATTAAAAGCCCTCAGACAGGACCGCATACCCCATATTTGGTGTCCCGGGTGCGGTATCGGCACAAGTCTCAACTGCTTTGCCAGAGCCTTGATGGACTCCGGCCTGAACCTGGATAAAGTGGCCGTTGTCTCAGGCATTGGCTGCACAGGAAGAACCGCGGGCTACCTGAACCTGGACAGTTTTCACACAACGCACGGGCGGGCCATACCATTCGCTACGGGCCTAAAACTCAGCAATCCTGAACTCAATGTAGTTGTATATTCCGGTGACGGCGACCTCTTTGCCATCGGCGGAAACCACTTCTTCCACGCGGCAAGGCGAAATATGGATCTGTTGATCGTCTGCGTGAACAACTACACCTACGGCATGACAGGCGGCCAGGTAGCCCCCACGACGCCCTTGGGGCCAACACAAACTACAATGCCCTACGGCAATTTTGAGCAGTCATTCAACCTCCCGTTTGTCGCGGACGCCTGCGGCGCGACATACGTCGCCCGCTGGACGGCATATCACGTCCGCCAGCTTGCCAAAGCCATGAACGAGGGTCTGCTCAAAAAGGGACTGCGTTTCATAGAAGTGCTGTGTCCATGCCCAACGCTCTACAGCCGCCGCAACAAATTGGGGGACGGCGTTGACCAGATCAAGTACTACAAAGAAAAGAGCGTCATTAAGAACGGCGCTGATACAAAAGAGGCCGAACTGACTTTCCAAGGTGAAATCATCGTAGGTAAATTTATTGACCGCGAACGCCCAACCTGGCTGGACTCCATGAATAAGCACTTCAGTGCGGCTCTGGGCGATTCTTTTGTACCTTACGGAGCAAATGGAGGGGACAATGGCAAAAACTGAAATCCGCATTGGCGGTCTTGGAGGTCAGGGCGTCATCCTGTGCGCCTCAATAATAGGCAAAGCGGCAAGTATATTTGAGGGCAAACACGCCACCCTGATTCAGGCTTTCGGACCTGAAGCGCGCGGAAGCGCGTGTTCAGCCCAGGTCAGCGTTTCCGACAGCGTGATAGGCTACCCATACGTGACCAGTCTGGACATGTTAGCTGTAATGAGCCAGGACGCTTTCAATTTGTTCGCTCCGACCATAAAACCGAACGGCATACTCCTCTACGAAGAAGAACTGGTTAAGCTCAACGATCGCCTTCCAGACAGCGTCAGAAGATATTCCATACCGGCAACGCGCTTTGCCGAAGAACTTGGCCGCAGACTTGTCCTCAACATAGTAATGGTCGGCTTCTTTGCGGGCGTCACAAAACTTTGTTCATTTGAGGCTTTCCGTAGCGCCGCTATGGATTCAGTTCCAAAAGGCACGGAAGACCTGAACCTGAAAGCCCTGCAAAAAGGCTATGATTACGGCGTCAATTACTCTCAACAGCCCTAAAAAACAGGTTGCGCTGTGTTTTTCAGGGCTGTTGGCTCAACTTCCATGCGGCCGCTTGCTTTTTTTATCGGCGACCCAACTCATTACTTCTATTGGCGTCATGTTGTTTAAGTCTAGTGCGTCCAACTCCTGGCGTAAGGGGTCGGGTTCGGGATCGAAGAGGGGCAGGGGTGTGACGGCGGCTTCCTGGCGCTTGGGACTGGATGGACTTCTGGCTGGCTCTATCGGCTTGTCCCGCATCTCGGAAAGTATCCGCTGTGCTTTGGCTATTACCCCGCTCGGCAATCCGGCCAGGCGCGCCACTTGAATGCCGTAGCTCCTGTCCGCAGGGCCTTCTGTTATGCGGTGCATGAAATGAAGCTGATCCTCCCACTCCTGGACTTCTACGTGAAGATTGATAACTTTGGGGTCTCCCGCTAATTTGGTGAGTTCAAAGTAGTGCGTGGCGAATAGCGTCCGAGGCGCGCCTCCTCTGAGGTCTTTCAGGTGAAGCGCTATCGCTTCCGCGAGGGCGAGGCCGTCTCTGGTGGATGTGCCGCGCCCGATTTCATCCAGTATGATCAGGCTGTTTGACGTCGCCTGGTTTAGTATCCTGGCTGTTTCTGTCATTTCAACCATGAAAGTGCTCTGGCCTTTGGAGAGATAATCACTGGCGCCTATGCGCGTGAATATGCGATCCGCTATGCCAAAGCGCATGAGTTCGGCTGGTACAAAACACCCTGTCTGAGCCATTACCACCAGGACGGCGGCCATTCTTAGATAGGTGCTCTTGCCTCCCATGTTCGGGCCTGTGAGGACAGCTATAGGGGAGTCCGGTACGAGCGTCAGGTCGTTTGGTATGCACTCGCGCCCCAGGCGGGCTTCGAGCATTGGATGTCTGGCGGCGGCCAATATCAACTCCCGCTCTTCCGACAGTTCGGGCTTAATCCAGCCCGAATGCCGCGCTTTTTCCGCAAAGGCGCACAGTACATCCAGTTTGGCGACGGCTTGGGCGAGCGTCTGTAAGTCGGCTCTGTTCTCTAGTACAATATTAAGCAGACGCTTGAAGTGCCACTCTTCTATTCGATGGCAGTCTGTCTCGGCGCTGAGGAGATGCTGCTCGAAATCCATTAATTGTTCTGTGGTAAATCGCTCCGCGTTGATTACTGTCTGTTTGCGGATAAAATGCGCCGGTACCGACTTCAGGTTGGTCTTTGTGACTTCAAAGTAATAGCCGAATACGCGGTTGTATTTGATTTTCAGGCTTTGTATGCCTGATTTTCGGCGCTCGCTCTCTTCCAGCTCAAGCATCACTTGTTTTGCGTCGAGGGCCAGCCGCCTTACTTTGTCTAATTCCGTATCAACGCCTGAGCGGATTATGCCGCCCTTTTCCAGTTCATGCGGCGGGGATTCTTCCAGCGCTCTCTCTAACTCTTCACAGAGTTCTGTACACAGCGGTGTGTCCTCCGGCCATAGCTCCAACGTGCGGGCGGCGTCAAAGCAGGAGTTGTCCAGCGCCGTTTGGGGCAGGGATTGGGCTTGTCTGAGACCGGAGCGAATGTTGGCTAAATCCGGCGGCGTGGCCAGACCAAGGGCTACGCGACCCAAGAGCCGCTCTATATCTGAAATTTTAGCCAGAATACGCTGTAATGGCTCTCTGCGACTGTCTTCTGTAAGCCACTGGACTTGCGCCCATCGCGCTTCGAGGGCGGTTTTTTCTCTGAGCGGCTGATCCAGCCAGCGGCGCAATAGGCGGCTGCCCATCCGCGTCCTGCATGTGTCTAATATGTCCAGTAAGGAGCCGCTCTTTGAGCTATCCAGCGCGTTCAATGTGATTTCAAGGTGCTTTGCGCTAGTTGAGTCCAACAGCGGACCTGACGCTGACAGCTCCAGGGACACGCCCTGAATGTGCGCGGGACGCCCTCTTTGGGTGTTTTCGACTTGATCCAACAGGGCGCCAAGGGCGCAAATGGCGGCCGGGTATTGATCTAAGCCGACGCCCTCTAAGTGCTGCCAGCCGAAGAAAGACAGGATTTGCTGTTTTGCCCTTGCTGGTTCAAAGCGCCAATCCGGCAACTTTACGCGAGGCGCGCCGGTTAGTTCTATATCGGGCGCGCTCTCCGCCAGTACGATTTCCTGGGGGGCGAGGCGCTCTATTGCGGATTGAAGCGATTCTTCGTTTTCGCCGGGTATAACGCGCAGCTTCCCCGACGCGAGCTGCAAGAGGGCCAGCCCCCAAGCGGGGCCTATTCTGTGAAGCGCCGCCAGCCAGCGTCCGTCATCATCCAGCCAGGTGCCGGGCGTGATTATGCGCTTTATGGCTCTGGGCAACAGACCTTTGACTTCGTCCGGCTTGGCCGTTGGCTCCGCAATGGCGACGGAGAGGCCCGCTGACAACAGCTTTGGCAGGTACTGATCTATTGCGTGATGTGGCACGCCGCACATGGGCGTTTCCGCTTCTGTACCCCTGGCCCTCGTCGTCAGCGCAATTTCCAGTATGGGCGCCGCTTTTACCGCGTCCTCGCCCTGCAATTCATAAAAGTCCCCCATTCGGGTCAAAAGAACAGCGCTACCCGCTTCACGTTTAAGAGCCGCCACTTGTTGCGTCATGGGCGTGTTCATGTTACTCCGTGAAAAAACCCACAGAAGTATTATAAAAAAAATCTATACAAAATAAATTAATGTTTTGTTTGTTGTTGTTTTAAGAATGCTCTGTGGATCGGTTGCGTCAATCCAAAAGGGAATCTCTATAACCTGAAAAACAGGCTGCGCTCTGTTTTTCAGGTTTGTTTCCTGTACTCTTCCGGCCCTCTGATATACAGGTTTTCACCCTTTGAGTCTATAGCTACCACTAAGGGGAAGTCCTGGACTTCCATTTTATAGATGGCCTCAGGGCCAAGCTCTTGATAGGCCACGCAGGTTGAGCTTTTGACGCGCTGGGCTATCAGCGCTCCCGCTCCTCCTGTGGCGGCAAAATAAACGGCGCCATTGGATTTCATGGCTTCGATAACTTCCGGCGAGCGGCTGCCTTTGCCTATCATGCCTTTTAATCCGGCTCTGATCAGCTTTGGGGAAAAGGCATCCATGCGGCCCGACGTGGTAGGCCCCACGCTGCCGACGGCTTTTCCGGGGGGTGTTGGCGTGGGACCAGCAAAGTAGATGATTGTGCCTTTGAGGTCAATGGGCAGGGCTTCGCCTTTGTCCAGCAGGACACAGAGCCTTGAATGGGCCTGGTCTCTTGCTGTATAAATTGTGCCGCTTAAAAGAACTTCATCGCCTGTGGACAGGCCGGAGACGGCTTCGGGTGTGAGTGGGGTTTGGATATGGTGTATGGCCATTTTATATCTCCAGGCTGGCGTGTCTGGCAGCATGGCAGTTGAGGTTTACGGCTACGGGCAGACTTGCTATGTGACATTGGCAGTGTTCGATGTGAACGGCCAAAGCTGTTGCGCGTCCGCCCAGACCCTGGGGACCTACGCCGGAGGAGTTGATGCGCTCCAGCATCATTTTTTCAAAGTCGGCGTACTTGTAGTTGGGGTTGGGTTGACCCAGGGGACGAATGAGCGCCCTCTTGGCTAATATAGGCGCTGTTTCAAAATTTCCCCCTACGCCGACTCCAACGACAATCGGGGGGCATGGGTTTCCGCCTGCTGTGACTACAGTTTCAAAAATGAAGTCCGCCACGGCAGCCGCTCCGGCGGTTGGCTTGAGCATAGCCATGCGGCTCATGTTTTCAGAGCCGCCGCCCTTTGGAGCCATGGTGATTTTTATTTTGTCGCCTGGTACCAAGTTGATGTGTATTATCGGGGGGCCGTTGATACCTGTGTTTTTGCGTGCGAACATCGGGTCTTCTACAACGCTCATCCTCAGGTAACCGCTCGACCAAGCCGCGGCTGTGGCATTTGTCAGAGCGTCTTGCAGCGTTCCGCCCGTTACGCGGACTTCTTGTCCTACGTCAACGAAAAAGATGGCTACGCCTGTATCTTGACAGATAGGTACGCGGTCTCTTGCCGCTATGACGTAATTTTCCACCAACTGGTTCAGCATGGAACGACCTAATGGCGAAGGCTCGCTGTCCGCCGCGCGCGCTATAGCCTGCCGCACATCTTCCGGCAGGTCATAAGCGGCCGTGAGGCACAGGGGGATGACTTGTTTTTCTATGGTTTCAATGGTGATTTCTCTCATATGCCGCCTCTGAGTGATATTAAACTAAAATTTCATGTGTTATCGGACAGGCTTTGATTAACATCGCGCTGACGCCGCAGTATTTTTCCTGGCTCAGCGCAACGGCTTTTTCGAGCTTGTCCATAGGTAGGCCGTTTCCGCTGAATACATATTTGACGTGAATTGATTTAAACACTTTTGGGTGTTCTTCTGTCAGTTCGGCGCTCACATGAATTTTCAGCCCCGTGTACTCCACGCGCATTTTGTTGAGTATGGATACTACGTCCATAGCCGTGCAGCCGCCCAACGCTGTCAGGAGCAGTGTTTTGGGTCTGGCACCCTTGTCCGCGCCTCCGGATTCCGTCGAGGCATCCAAAATGATGTCATGCCCATCCTGTTCGGTTCTGAATGACATTCCGGACATCCATGTGACTGTGGATTCCATGATTACCTCACAGTTGCTGCGTTAACCAGGGAGAGACACAAGGGACATATCAATCTATAGAACAAAAACAGAGTTGGCTTCCGACTTTGTCTTTCCATCGCCGAGGCGTTTCTTGCGGCCGTTTTTCCAGAATACGGCAGTGTCTTTTTCTTTTCCCGCTACGTACACATCGCTGCCGCAGACATAGACGGAATGAACCCACGAACTCCCTTTGACAAGATATTTTTTGGCGCCGTTTTTTGAGATTATGGTTTCGCCCCTCTCGGTTACAGCCGCGTACACTGTGCTGCCGGAAACAAAGACAGAATGAGCGGCGGATGAAATGGTTCCGTCGCCAATTTGCAGCGACTTACCATTTTTCCAGATTACGGCAACGGCTACGCCATCTTTTTCTTCCGTTCCCGCCGCGTATATGTCCTTGCCTGATACATGAACCGAATTAGCTATGTCTTTTTCGCTCCCGCCGCTCAAGCGCTGAGGAACGCCATTTTTCCATAATGTGGCAATGTTTTTTTCTACTCCGGCTACATACACGTCGTCGCCCGATACATAAACGGAGCGAGCCTCTGAATCCGACCTGCTGAGATCAAGCAATCTGCCGTTATACCAGAGCGCGGCTTTCCCTTTTTCCATCCCAGCCACATACACATCATCGCCCAATACATAAACGCTGTCGGCAAAATCAAACATATTTCCTTCGCTGAGGTGGTGTGGAATGTCGTTTATCCAGAGAGTGGCGGCATTTACGCCTTCATCAATTTCTTCATAACCGGCTACATATACGTCATTGCCCGCGACAAAAACAGAATTTGCTTTTGAGGCTGATATGCCATCGCCAAGGCGCGTTGGGAAGCCGTTCTTCCAAAGTATGGCGGTATTTACGCCTCTCAGGTTTTCTTCCCACCCCGCTATATAGACGTCATATTCGTGACGTATTTCCGCCGAGCCGCTTTTACAGCCCACGAACAGAGCCACCAGCGCCGTAAAAATGGCTGTTGTGAAAATAGTGTGCTTTTTCATGGTTACGGCTCCTAATTTATTACATCAGAGGTAATTGCAAAACGTCGTTTCTGTCTGCACCATCCATTTCGACGTCCACACATAACGCCCCAAGCGGCTCTTTATCACGGGGCTGCCGCGCAACTACGTATTTTAGCGCCGCTAAGGGCGTTAGTCAGGCTTCATCCATGCACAACCCATCAACTCCGTTGAAATTGCAAAACTGAAGTTTTGCAATTTGCTCAGGATGCTTTAATAAGTGTACATGAAACCTGTTTACTTTGGAGACGCAAATGGATTTAAAAGATCGCGCTCGCAAAATTAGAGTTGTCTGCACAGACGTTGACGGTGTGCTGACTGACGGCTCACTTCACTATGGCTCCGAAGGGGGACATTGGAAACACTTCAATGTGCGGGACGGTGTCGGCGTCAAAGCGCTGCAAAAATCCGACATCCCTGTCGCCCTCATATCCGGCCTGTACAGCGTTGCCACTGATCAAAGGGCGAAAGACATGGGCGTTGAGGATTGTTTTATGGGAGATTCCGACAAGGTTTCAATCATTAAAAAACTGAGCGCGAAATACAACGCGCCATTGGATGAAATAGCTTTCATAGGCGACGACCTGATAGACATGGGTGCGCTTGGGGCAGTGGGTCTGGCCGTCTGTCCTCAGGACGCCATCCCTGAAGTACAGCGTATGGCTCATTGGGTAGTTCCGGTTGACGGCGGCAGAGGCGTACTTCGCGCCGCCGCTGAACTTATCTTGAAGTCTAAGGGACTGTGGGAGCAATAAATAGACATGGGGCTGAAAGCCCATGCGCTATAGCAGTTCTGCTACGAAGTGTTGAACTGCTATAATAGTGCAAATGACAAAGGGGGTTGGCTATGGATGTCCTGATTCTTTCGCGGTTGCAGTTCGCCATGGCCGCGTGCTTTCATTTTTTGTTTGTCCCGCTGACACTGGGCCTCGCCGCCATGATCGCCATCATGGAGACCATGTACATCGTGAAGCGCGACGAGGACTACAAGCGCATGGCAAAGTTCTGGGGCAAGTTGTTCCTCATCAACTTCGCAGTGGGTCTTGTTACCGGAATAACGCTGGAGTTCCAGTTCGGAACCAACTGGAGCAGGTACTCCGCTTTCGTGGGGGATATCTTTGGCTCACTGCTGGCTATTGAGGCCACGGCTGCCTTTTTTCTTGAATCAACATTTATAGCTGTGTGGTTCTTCGGCTGGAACAAGCTGTCGCCAAAGGCGCACTGCGCGACAATCTGGATTGTCGCAGCCGCCACAAACATCAGTGCGTTCTGGATACTCTCGGCAAATGCCTGGATGCAACACCCTGTGGGGTACGTGTTCCGCAATGGACGCGCCGAATTAGCTAATTTCATGGAAATCATCACACAGAAGTACGCGATCATTGAATTTTTCCACACGCTCGGCGGAGCGTACATCCTGTCGGGCTTCTTTGTCCTAGGTATTTCCGCCTGGCATCTGACCCGAAAAAACGAAATCGGGTTTTTCACCAAGAGCTTCAAGATTGCTGCTGCGTGGACGCTTGTCTTTGCGCTGGGTGAAATTTGCACCGGACACCTCAGTGCATCCAATCTTAAAGACGCGCAGCCCGCCAAGTTGGCGGCGATTGAATCGCATTGGGAGACAGGGCGCAATGTCCCCATGACCCTATTTGTCTGGCCTGACGCCGACAACGAAAAAAACACATTTGAAGCGCTCAAAGTGCCGGGCGCGCTGAGCATACTCGCGGATGGTCGGCCGGATACCGAGGTGGCTGGCCTCAGGGACTTTGACCCCGAAAAACGTCCGCCCGTCCTGCCGATATTTTTGAGTTTCAGGATTATGGTCGGCTTTGGCTGCCTGTTTGTGTTCATGGCCGCCTGGGCGTGGCTGAAACGGCGCCAGATAGCTGGGCAGAGGCTCCTGCTGAGGCTCCTGCCATTCATGATCCCGCTGCCATATCTGGTAAACCAATTTGGCTGGATAGTGGCGGAAATAGGCCGCCAGCCATGGATTGTCTATGGGCTGATGAGAACTTCGGAAGCCGTAAGCCCCATCAAACTCAGCCAGGTGGCCACCTCGCTGTTCGGTTTTTTTGCTGTGTATGCCTTGCTCGGAGCCATAGATTTTTACCTGCTGCTCAAATTTGCCCGCAAAGGGCCGAAAGGGGCCAACCATGCTTGAAACTATTTGGTTCGCGATATGGGGCATAGCCTGGGCGGTTTATTTCATGCTGGACGGCTTCGACCTTGGGCTTGGGACGTTGTCCCCATTTCTCGCAAGGTCCGATTTTGAAAAGAGGGCTGTCATAAACGCGATGGGGCCATTCTGGGACGGAAACGAAGTTTGGCTCATAACCGCCGGGGGCGTCACATTCGCGGCTTTCCCAAGGGCGTACGCCATCATGTTTTCGGGACTCTACACCCCGCTGATGCTGCTGCTTTTCGCTCTTATCCTGCGCGGCGTGGTGTTTGAATTCAGAAACAAAGTTGACAGCGCGGCATGGCGAAAAACATGGGA
>JAITCJ010000027.1 GCA_031283145.1 Holophagales bacterium
CGAATTGGTTGAATTGGGCATCAGTCTTGAAGTAATACAAAAGAGCGGTTCGTGGTATTCGTACAAAGACAGCCGCCTCGGACAGGGCGTTGAAAACGTCAAGAAACTTCTCGCGGACAATCCCGAGCTGGCCAATGAAATTGAAGCCCTGATCAGAGGGAAACTAGGACTTTAGCCAACAGTCCCCGAAAACAGACCACGCTCTGTTTTTCGGTGTATTGTAGGAACTATAGCCAATCAACTTTAAAACGGTACGTTGCCCTGTGCCTTTCGTCTGCGCTGCCGTTCCGCTTTTAACGCAGTCCATCGCCGTAAAGTCTCTGTCGCTGCCTCGCAGCGCCAAAGACAACGGCGATTTGACTGCGTTCCTGTCGGCGGCTCACGTAACGAAAGCGCAGCCTTGAAACGAAGTGCCCCACACTTTGATAAACAGGATGATTTAAAGTTGAATGGCTATATAAAGCAGCCCCTGGGAAATTACTCTCAATAAACCGAAATTAATCAGAATTATCAACCTCATTAATTTTAGTTACAGTATCGGGCGTTTTGTTTTCAGGCCCTCCCATGAAAGCCTGCAGGCAAACTCCCAGGACGATAACCGAAATAGACAGCCAGCGCATCAAAGGAATAGTCTCGCTGAGTATGATTTTGGACATCAGCGCGACAAAAACAAAACCCAGAGCCGTAAAGGGGAAAGCGTAACTGGCGGGGACCCATTTAATGGTGCCTGTCCAAAGCACAATGCTGACAGCATAGCATCCCATACAAATGAGCATCCAGGGGTGTGTAAAAAGTTTCAGAAGCGACCAGAAATTCCACTCCATGCCAGCCGCGCCCACGGCTTTTTTCATGGCAATCTGGGCAAAGGCGTTGAGCGTTACTCCGACCAAAATCAGAGGGATGAGTTTTATATGTATGGGCATTTGAGACGCTCCGCAACTATTTCAGTATATCCACAACTTCCTGTATATATCAGAGCCAGTTGGAAAACTTCGAGTTTTTGCAATTACCTCAGTTGCTTGAGAAGGACTGTTGACTCATAGCAATTTTCACTTTTATTGCTTGTTTAACGGCGGGTAGTGTCCGCCTACAAGCAATACGCAACCGTGATTTACAAGTAAATCCCAGCATAGCAGTTCAACTACGAAGTATTGAACTGCTATATTATAATCTACAGCTTGGATTCACGGGAGAACTCAATGAATATTCACCCTGTTCCATTGGCCGAGCGGATGCGCCCGTCAAAAATTGAAGACGTTGTCGGACAGCCTCATCTGCTTGGCCCCAAGGGAATTTTGACCAGGCTGACAGCTTCGGGGCGTCTGCCCTCTATGGTTCTCTGGGGACCGCCTGGTACCGGCAAGACGACGCTTGCCAGACTCCTGGCCTCGGCTTCAGGACGTGGGTTCCTGGAATTTTCGGGCATAACGGGATCAGCAGCGGACATGAAAAAGTTTTTACTGGAAAACAGCGGCTCGCCGCTGTTTCGCGGCCTCGCGCCTGTCCTTTTTCTGGACGAAATACACAGGTACAACCGTTCACAGCAAGACCTGCTGCTTCCCTTTGTGGAGAGGGGCGAAGTTGCCGTTATAGGAGCCACCACAGAAAACCCAGCGTTTTACCTCAATCCCGCTCTGCGCAGCCGTTGTCAGTTGGTTCCGCTCAACGCGCTGGAACCTGAACATATTCACGAAGTCTTGAGCCGTGCCCATTCAAAGGTATATCCAGACCACCGAATAGACGAGGAAATTCTCGGCTACTTGGCCCACTGGGCCGGTGGGGACATGAGGGCTGCCCTTACGGGGTTAGAGACTTTCATTGACCTGTCCGTCCAGGATCGCTCTCTGGAAACGCTCCGCAATGTCCTTGGAGGCCGCGTACTCTTCGATAGAGCCGATGGTCATTACGATTTGGCATCGGCCTTTCAGAAGAGTCTGCGCGGGTCTGACACAGACGCGGCGCTGTATTACCTCTCGCGCATGATTCAGGGTGGGGAAGATCCTCGTTTCATAGCCCGCCGTCTGATGGTTACGGCGGCGGAAGACGTTGGCAACGCTGACCCGCAAGCGTTTATGCTCGCGGAGTGCGCCAGCCGAGCCGTTGAGCGTATAGGCTGGCCGGAAGCTAGGATTCCGCTTGCCCAGGCCGTAATTTATGTGGCGAACGCTCCCAAATCAAACGCCACAATTCAAGCCATAAGCGCCGCCATGAGCGCCCCCGACGCTCCAATGCCGGAGAGCATAAGGGACTCTCATACCTCCACCAGCAGATCCAGAGGATACGGCGATGGTTATTTTTACAGCCATAATGACTACGAAAAAGAGCAGGGCTTTTTGCCGGAAAAATTGAGCGGAACCAGATTTTATGAACCATTGCGCCCACAGGAGCGCAACTGGCGGGATCGCTATGAACCTGACCATATGAAGTTGCAGACGCTTTGGGATGAATGGATCAAAAATTTTCCGGAGGGCGGGGATATACCCCTGGACGCCTGGGCGGAGCAGTTAGATGTAAGTCGCGAAGCCGCCGCGCGCGCCATCCAAAAAATCATCGGCCCGGAATTGCGTCTGGAACGAATACTGCGCGTCAGTCCAAGTTAAATATAGCCATTTTCGTTTTTATTGCTTGCACAACGGTGGGCAGAACACTCTGCAAACAATAAGCGGCCGTGAACTCTTGGTATCCATTTGCGGCGCAAATGGATACGCAAGACCATCACGTCAATCACTTGTCAATCATCTGCCCGTCCCCTCGCAAACTGGTGTTTCGATGTCTTATACCTCATTCTGCAAGCAAATCCCGGCATAGCAGTTCAACTACAAAGTGTTGAACTGCTATAGCCAACGAACTTGGAGACTGCCCAAAAAATTTCCACATCGAAACTTCGGAACGAAATTTTGATATGGAACCAATTTTGAGTGTTATAATTTTTTGCATTCGGCCTGGATTCAGTTGAATCAAGGAAGGCCCCGAATCAATCGGTTTGTATCGTGTTGTACAAGTCGGGCAATCGGGTTTGCCCGTTTTTTTGTATTCATTTTCGGACTTTCATGGACTTAAAAAAGCTACAGCCTCCCATAGAAAACCAGCTCTCACTGCTGGGATTTGAGCTGTTGCTTCTTGAATCTGCCCGTGAAGGCAGGGACGAAGTACTGAGGCTCTATATTGATCATCCGGATCAAAACAAGCCGGTGACGCTGGACGACTGTGTCGCCGTAAATGACGGCCTGTTGTCATGGATGGATGTTGAGTTTCCATTCCTGAGGGAAAACGCCGGAATTGAAATCAGCAGTCCCGGGCTGGAGCGTCCCCTGGTGATTTCAAAGCATTATCGCCGTTTTCCCGGACATCTTTGTAAATTGCGTACACGCTTGCCCCTAAACGGACAGAAACACTTTAAGGGATGGATCAACGCCGTTTCAGATTCATCCGTCACCCTGGAAGAAGACGGCGTCTTAAAACAAATACCGTTTGATCTGATTCAAAAAGCCAATCTGGCTCCTTTTGATGAGGACGATACACCAAAACCCAAGCATACGCTGATAACCGAGCAGGCAGGCGCAGAGAAAAGCGCCTCCGGGGAGGCATAGATGGCCCTCGTGAGTAACACTTTCTTTGACAGCGTCAAAATGATTGCCGCCGAAAAAGGTATTCCGGAAGAGGAAGTTTTTAACGCTGTGGAAGAATCGCTGGTAAAGGCCGCTGAAAAGTATTTCCAGAGCCAGGATTTTTACGGAAACTTTCAATCCCAGATGGACAGGGATACCGGCGAGTTTCATGTGTACGCGCTAAAAACCGTTGTTCAGGAAGTTGAGGAAGAAGACCTGGAAATCGGCCTGGAAGAAGCCCAATCCCTCAATCCCGATGCCGCCGAGGGAGACACACTGTGGCTTCCCCAGGACACCACGCAATTAGGCCGTATTGCGGCGCAAGCCGCCAAGCAAGTGCTTGTTCAGAAAGTCCGCGAAGCCGAAAGAGAACGCGTTTATACAGAATTTGTAAATCGTCTTGGCGAAATTGTCGTGGCCGAAGTAAAGCGCTTTGAAAAAAATTCCATTGTTTTGGAAATTGACCGCGTTGAAGCCATGCTGCGGCGCTCTGAAATTCTCCGAGGCGATCGCTTTGACAAAGGTCAAAGGATAAGAGTTGTTATTTCCCAAGTTGACAAGAGCGTCAAAGATCCCCAAATTCAGGTGAGCAGGACCGATCCAAGGCTTTTGATCAACCTGTTTGACAGCGAAGTGCCGGAAATTCATGACGGTACAGTCGTTATAAAGAGCTGTGTGCGCGAGGCAGGCGACAGAGCCAAAGTCGCCGTTCACAGCGTTGACCCGGACGTTGATCCCGTGGGCGCCTGCGTTGGCCTTAAAGGCAGCCGCGTTCAGGCCATCATTCGGGAATTGAAGAATGAAAAAATTGATATAGTCCGCTATGACGAAGACCCGACCAAGTACATAGCCCACGCCCTGAACCCCGCGAAAACCCAGCGTGTGACGGTAATTGATATTGACCGCCGCAGGGTCGAAGTAATTGTTGAAGACGACCAGCTCTCAGTGGCCATTGGCAAGAGAGGGCAAAACGTCCGCTTGGCGGCTAAACTGACCGGATGGAATATTGACGTCCGCAGCGATACGGAAAAACGCCAGGAAGCCGTTGATAATATGGGAAACGCCCTGCCGGAACCCGCTTTTTATTCCCCAGAAGAACACCTCCCCGCGTCTAATCTTATGAATGAACTTGGGGGGATTGAGGGTCTGAACGAACAAATCGCGGATAATCTTGCCAACGCAGGATTTCTTGACGCCAAATCCTTGTACACTGTGACTGTTGAGCAACTGCTCAACGTGGATGGTGTTGAGCAAGAATTGGCTTTTCGCTTAATAGACGCTGTACATGAGAGGTTTGATGGCTGACAGTACATAAATCCGGCTTTTTTTATTTTTTCAACTTTCCTGACTCGAGGTTTTTCGCTTCATGCTGCGCATAAATCAGTTAGCCAAAGAAATAGGCGTTAGCAATAACACCATCATTGAAGCTCTCGAAAAACGCTTCGGCGTTACCGGGAAAAGCCATAGCTCCAATTTAACCGCGGAACAGATCACAGCCCTTCGCCAGCATTTCAAAACAAATAGAAAAGGCGAGGAAGAATCAAAACCACTCGGCGTTCATCCCCCAACGGCTCCTGTACGGGTAGTCAAGGGAACTCCGCTATCCAACACGCCATCCGCTTCCGTTCCTGTCCCACCTCAACCATCGCCAGCGCCGCCGGTACTGGTGAAAAAAATCGAACCAGCAACAGTACCTACTGTTGAACCTGAAGCCCCCGTGCAACCAGAACCCATACAAACAACAGCGCCAACCAATTCGGTACCATTGCCCGCGTTAACACCAAGTTCGCCCAGAGTGATACCGCCGCCAATCCCCACGTCTTCGCCCAATGAAACCTTCTCAAAGTTGAGGGTTTCAGCGACGCCGCTCCCAACCCCAAAATCTCAGGAATCAGCTAGGTACATCCAGCTTCCGCAGCCTCATGCCCAAAAGCCCAAACCGGAGGCCGCGCCTAAGCAAGATAACCCCAAACCGGCAGGCGGCAAGCCATTGATTCAGAGGCAGGGACAAGGCGCTCCGCACGCGCATTCCAAAAAACACCCCAAAGTTCAGCGATCCGGTATGCCCCAGCAGGAAAAAACAGTCCTGCGTATGGCCACAAATACAGGAAAGGGGGAAGTCAAATACGAATCGCCGGCACCGCCGACTCCCTCCCGCAGACCCTATATTCCTCCCAGCATTTCTCAATTACAGCCGGAACAAGGGTTTACACGAATCAAAATGGCAGATGAGCCAGTAATGCCCGCCAAATCTCAGGAACCGGCCCGCTACATTCAACTGCCACAAACAAGGCCATCCGGCGGGGGCAGACCCCAGTCCGGCGGTCGCCCGGGTCAGGCTGGACGTTCCGGCGGCCGCGCTGGCGGAGGGCGTACCGGAAGCGGCGCACGCGCCGGAGGCGGACCTCGGCAGGGGACTCAGGGGAACCGTACCGGAAGCGGCAGCCCCCGCCCAGGCGGACTTGCTGGCCGCGCTCCAGTTTTGAGTTCCATCCCCATCCCGGACCCCAATTCCACCAAAGGCCCAGGACGCGGAGGACACTTTACAGGCAAGAAAAAAGGCGATAAACAACACAACCGCCTCGATCAAGACAACGAAGCTCTGGAACTTAAACTCAGACAGCCTCGCTCACGAGCGCAGCAAGTCGCCGCTGAGTTTATTGAAGATGAAATCGGCATCGCAATGCTCTCGGAAGGCGTTACGGTCAAAGAACTTGCTGAAAAATGCAACCGCCCCGCCAAAGATGTTGTCGCCAAGTTGTTGCACCGCGGCATCTTCGCCACTATCAATCAGCCGCTGGATACAGAGCTTGCCAAGGAGCTTGCGCGGGAATTTGGTTATATTGCCGATATTGTTTCCTTTGAAGAAGACCTACAGCTTTCCCAAGAGGAAAATGTCGGCGCGGCCATGGGCGACAAACTCCCTCGCCCCCCTGTGGTCACCATCATGGGTCATGTGGATCACGGTAAAACCTCACTGTTGGATGTCATCAGGAAATCCCGCGTGGCTGAGGGCGAGGCCGGCGGGATCACCCAAGCCATCGGCGCTTATCGCGTTGACGTCAAGGATCAGGAAGGCAACGACAGGCATGTGGCTTTCATTGATACGCCTGGACACGAGGCATTCACCAAAATGCGCGCCAGAGGCGCTAAAGTCACAGACATTGTAATTCTTGTAGTGGCCGCCGATGACGGCGGCATGCCGCAGACCATTGAAGCCATTAATCACACCAGAGCCGCGGATGTTCCAATGGTCGTTGCCATCAACAAGATAGACAAGCCCGGGGCGGATCCCGACAAGGTAATGCAAATGCTCATGTCTTACGGCGTCCAGGTTGAAACCTATGGCGGCGATGTGCCAAGCGTCAATGTTTCCGCCAAAGCAAAAACCGGCCTGGAAGAGCTTCTGGAAACAGTTCTGCTTGTTGCTGACCTCAAAGATTTGCGCGCGGTTTATAATTGTCCCGCCGCCGGCAGTATCCTGGAAGCCAAACTCGACCGCGGGCGCGGTCCGGTCGCCACTGTTCTTGTGCAGCAAGGCGTCCTCAAGGCGGGCGATATTTTTGTTGCCGGCGCGACAATGGGTCGTGTTCGCGCAATGTTTGACGACAAAGGCGCCCGTATTGATGAGGCCACTCCATCTATGGCCGTGCAAATCCTTGGCTTTGAGTCCGTGCCAGTTTCCGGCGACAATTTCATGGTAGTCGAGGACGAATCAAAAGGTCGATCAATCGTCACTTTCCGTCAGGAAAAGGCCAAAGCCGCAGCCCAAGCCAAGCAGCGCGTCACTCTTGAAAACCTCTTCAGCACTCTCAAGGAAGGCCAGATCAAAGAACTGCCGCTCATCGTAAAAGCTGACAACCACGGCTCCGTGGAATCATTGCTTGGCAGTTTGGAGCGTTTAAGCACTGATAAAGTCCGTGTCCGCATCATTCATGCCGCCGTCGGCACAGTCAACAAGAATGACGTCATATTGGCCGAAGCCTCCGACGCCACCATCATTGCATTTAACGTCAACGCCGAGCGCGAGGCGGAAGAACTGTCGAGAGAAGGCGGTATTGATATACGAAACCACGCAATCATATACAAAGTTACGGAAGAAATCACCAACGCCATGGTTGGCCTGTTGGACGCAACGGAAAAAGAAATTGTCCAGGGACATGCCGAAGTCAGACAGATTTTCAAAGTGCAAAAATCTTCTGTGGCGGGAAGTTATATTCAGGACGGATTTGTAAAGCGAGCGTCCCTTGTAAGGGTAAAGAGAAAATCAGATATTCTCTTTGAAGGCTCCATCAAGGCGCTCAGGCGCTTCAAGGACGATGTTCCCGAAGTCAAGACAGGGTTTGAATGCGGTATCCAACTGGATGGATTTGACGCCATTATGGAAGGGGACACACTCGAATTCTTCATAAAAGAAAAAGTCGCCGCCACAAGCCTGAACTGATGTTGGTTAAAATACTATAGCTTTTTTTAATTAGCGCAATGAAACATAGGCCACAGAATCAACATCTATCCATTGAGGTGAACTGGTGAAACGCGGTCGTGGATTTACCTTGATAGAAATTCTGATAGCTCTGACTATTTTGGCGATACTGTCCACGCTTGGCGTTGCGGGCTACCGTCATCATCGCCGCAGCGCCGCTGAAACCGTGCTAGCGGCAAATCTGCAAATCATGAGACACGCCATTGAACAGTACAAAGCCGACCGCGGCAAATACCCGGCAAGCTTAGACGATCTGTGGCGCGAAGCCTCAAAGCGCTATCTACAATCCATCCCCATGGATCCGATTCTCAGGTCTTCCAACATGTGGGTAGTAGAGCTGGAGCCGCCGGATCCGGACAACCCCGATGGTGAAGTCGGCATTTCCAATGTCCGCAGCGGAGCCGATGGTATTGACCTAGAAGGCAAGCCATACAGCGATTACTAAAATGAAGAAAAAAAGCCTTGTAGTTTTAGACGCGATCTCAGTTGGATTATTGGCGATTTGGCTTGGGCTTGCAGTCGCTCATTTTATCTTTAGCGCCACTCTCACTGTTTTCCACATAGACATTGCCGCGTGGATAGCTTTCGGCATGTCCCTCCTCTTATCAGGATTGCCGCGCTGGCTCCATGAAATTGCCGATACTGAGATCATTGGCCCATTCAGGCTGTGGGTCGCGGCTGGCGCAACAGCCCTCATTCTCTGCATGGCCAGCACTTTCATAGCCACGCCAAAAATGAAAGCCATCCGCCGGATACAGTCGGTCAACCAGAACATGTCCGCGCAACAGCATGACTCGCTCGTACGCGACTACACCAAAGTAAACAATTTTTCTGTACAGTTTTTAATTATCAGGGCCGTATTGGCGGCGGGCATGGCGCTTGGGCTGAAAAAACTGCCCTATATCAGTTCCACTTCTCATTGAACTGCTATATAGGGCATTTCACCGAAACGGCTGCGGATTTGGGATTGGCGGTAAATATTTTTCTGAAATTATTTTTCCGTCAACGACAAGTATGTCCGCGTCCCTGCCCTGACCACCGGGGGCCAGGTCCGCGCCCAGGCAAGCCAGTTGGTATGAATCAAATTTTGTGTTGTAGCGGATAGACATTTTCCCTTTTCTGTCATAGAAGAGTTCATTGGGAGTGCCGACGTACGGACGATAAAACAGCGGATGTTTCCACGGGGTCATGGGAATTTGGTCAAGCCCGTATTCAGGAACAAGTTTTTTAAGCGAAGTCGGATATTCGCCGTATTTGTCCTTATAGCGCTTCAGCGCGTCGCAGGTGACGCGAATAGTTTGCCTGATATGCCTTTTTTCATCCTCCAAAGAATTTTTCAGTATTGCCTCAAGCATGAAAATATCTTGTCTGGCCAACTGCCCTTCAGGTTTTTCGGGGAAGCGCTGGGCTATTTTTTCCATCAGCGCCCTGGCTTCCAGCGTCTTCCCATCCCTGTTAAGAGCGAGCGCGTCCTCATACAGCTTTTGAGGCAAGCGCGGGTCATTGTAAGAACAGCCGATTATTACAAGGCACAACAGGAGCAAAAATAAAAAGTTACGCATAGAACATATTATATAGCAATTCAACTTTAAATCATCCTGTTTATCCAAGCGTGAGGCACTTCGTTTCAAGGCTGCGCCTTCGTTACGTTAGCTACCGACATGAACGCGGGCAAATCGCTGTTGGCACTGTCGCTGCCAGGCAGCGACAGTGACTTTACGACGATTGATACCAAATCACATTGCTGTTGTGCAAAAGCGGCAGCGCAACATGCCGCAAACAGCCGCATTC
>JAITCJ010000010.1 GCA_031283145.1 Holophagales bacterium
CCAAAGTTTTTGAAAAACAGGGAAACCCTGATTTTTCAAAAACTTGCGGGCGGCGATTGCTCGCCGCCATACCAACTTGCAATCAAACGTAATGCCGTTTGATTGCAAGTTGGTATGACTTGTCCAAGCGGGAGGCATTTCTTTTCAAGGTTGCGCCGTAGTGAAGTGATACCAAATCACGTTGTTGTGCAAAAGCGGTAGCGCAACATGCCGCAAACAGCCGCATTCGCAAGACCATTTGCAGCATTGGCAATGGGAACTGGTATGAGCCGCCGACAAGGCGGTGAGCGGAACGACAGGTGCAGACGAAAAACGCATGGTAGCGTACCATCCTGGGAATCTCTCTCAATTAACCTGAAAACAGAGCGCAACCTGTTTTCGGGTTAATTGGCTATATATCAAGTCTTGATTGCTTTCAGCAGCGCGTTCAGGCTTTTTGGGAAAATCGGCTCTGTCAATTCACGCACGGCCATGGCGAATTGGCGTATCTCCCATTGGGCGTGCAAATCCAGACGCAGACGCAGAAAATGGGCTACGGATTGAAGACTGGCGGTCCAATAAACTTCGGAATACATGGCCAGCGGCAGAACGCAGCGAGCCTGTTCGCGGCAGACGCCCATTTCGATCAGAGCCTTGTACTGTTTCACGCTGTTTCGGCAGGCCTCGCTATATGTTTTCGCGGCCGCGCGGCGGTTTTTTTCGGGTATTGCGCCCTCGCTGCCCTGTTTGTTTAACTGAGCCTGCCGGCGGAAGTGTTCGGGAATATAGAAGTCGTCCGGCGAAAATTCAACATAGCGGCCCGATATTTCATTGAATTCAGACGCTACGCGGTGTTTCATCCATTGACGGAACACGAAGATAGGCGCTTTCACATGAAAAGTCAGGTAAGCGTGCCTGAATGGAGCCGTGTGCTCATGATCCGCCAGATATGAAACCAGTTCGGCATCTTTATCATCAAAGGTTTTTTTGCGCTTACCGAATGAGACCCGCGCTGCGTTTACAACGGTCAGGTCTGTTCCCATATGGTCAATGAGCCTGACAAAACCTCGGTCAAGCACAGAAATACTTGGGTCAGACATGGAACCTCCGGACTCATATTACACAGTCATACATTATACAGTTGTTCAACTTGCGCTCCAACACATACTTTCATCTCTGCTCCACTGTGGTTTGAGACTCAGGCCTTGCCGCGGATACGGCACCGCAAGCGTTCCTTATAGCAGTTCAACACTTTGCAGTTGAAGTGCTATGCTGGGATTTACTTGTAAATCCCAGCCGCTTATTGCTTGTAGGAGTGCTCTGCCCACCGTTGCGTAAGCAATAAAAGCGAAAAATGCTATATTGCTAGCCAATTAAAGTTGTTTCACTGTAAACTGTTCAGCATGGGTGACGTGATTTTGGAAACATCCGCGCTGCGCGACCGTGTATTAAACGCGCTTGGCACCCTTACTCAGGTGGTTGTGGGAAAAGACGCCCATGTCAGAAGGTCTCTGGCCGTGTTCCTGAGCGGCGGCCACCTGCTTTTAGAGGATCTGCCCGGAGTTGGCAAAACCACACTGGCCCGCGCCCTTTCCCGCGTTCTTGGAGGGCGCTTCCAGCGCATTCAGGGTACAAATGATTTATTGCCATCGGATATACTGGGCGTCCAATTATGGGACGCCTCTGTTCAATCATTTCGCTTCCAGCCGGGACCGGTATTCGCCAACGTCCTTCTGTTGGACGAACTGAACCGCGTTGGCCCTAAAACTCAAAGCGCCATGCTTGAGGTGATGGTGGAGTGTCAGGTCACTATAGACCACACCACATATCCCCTGCCTGAGCCATTTTTTGTGATAGCCACACAAAACCCCACGGACCACGCCGGGACTTTCCCCCTGCCTGAGAGCCAGATGGATCGCTTCGCGGCTGTGCTTCACCTGGGCTATCCGCCGCCCGAAGCCGAGCGCCGTATTTTTAAAGGCGAGGCCGGCAGCGCCGTCCTGAACAGCCTTGAGATGGCCATGTCTCCGGAAGATTGGATAGCGGCTAAGGCGGCGGCGCGCCGTGTTAGTGTTTCAGACACGGTTTTGGGCTATATGGAGCGCTTGATTGCGCGCATACGCAGAGACGGCGGTTTTTGCTCTACCAGGGCCGCCGCTCAGTGGCTGGCTTTGGCCAAGGCCGAGGCATGGATTCAGGGCCGAGATTTTATTACCCCCGATCACTTGCAGGCGACAATATCAGACGCTATGGCCCACCGCGGCAGTATGGACGACAGAAAACTGAACAGAGGAGACAGGCGCAATATCCTTGAAAAAATAGTCGGGGATGTTCCGGTGGGCTGGAATCCATGAAAGATGTCAATATATAACTGAAAACTGATAACCGGCGGTCGGTTTATGAAAATTGCTTCCAACAAAATCAACAGGCTCAACGATGTTTTTCGCGCAAAACGTCTGGCCATGGGTCTTGACCTGGAAACACTGGCTGAAGAACTTGGTATCTCGCCCCAGGTCATTAACGCGGTCGAATCAAGCGACTGGACGGTGGTTCCGTCAGACACCTATTATCCGTCAATAATCATGATCGCTAAGCGGCTGAATTTAGATCTTAAAAGTTATTCCAGAGTGTATTACCTCGGCGAACAGGAAGACGAGGACACACGCCCCAACAATCCAAAACTTGAGCGGGTCGTAACGATTGCGATGGTAGTTGCTACTGTGGCAGTGCTGGCGTGGCTGCTGATCCCGGCAAAGAGTATTATTCAGACCGCGGCCAAAAATGAGTCCGAGAGCGATCAGCACATGGCTCCCTGGCATGAACCTGTCAGCGATCAGCCCTATCCCGTGCTGGGGGAGGTTTTTCCCGATAGCCCGATAACTGAAGATGGAGTGCTGGTCAGCCTGAGAGCCACAGACACCTGTACCGCGCGTATTGTTATGGAATCGGGGCAGGAGCAAACCCAGGTTTTACGCATGTCCGAACCCTGGAAACTCAGGGTCAAAGGTCCTTTTGCGCTGCATCTTGACAATGGGGGCGTTGTAGCTGTGGAAATAGCCGGCTCCATTGTTCAGCATAACGTCGGCGTTGGACACCAGTGGTCAGGACGGTTTGACGGCCTTGGAAATTGGCTGCGCTCCCCGCCCGCTCCTCCCCGTCCCGCCAAATCAAACCCGCCGGAGGCCGCTCCGGCGGATGGTATAGAGCAATAGAGCGGCGGTTCCATATGGAATTGCAAATTTGATCATGTCAGATACCACAACCAGACAGGGCTTTGGCCGAGCTTTCCAGATAATCTGGATTTTTTATTTTTTCAGCTTTGTAGTCAGTTACGCGCTGCTGGCGACAATTCCGCTTCATCTCAGGGAGCTTGGGGCAAGCGTAAAGATAAGCGGTTATTTTACTACTGCTTTCATGCTGGGATCAGGCTTTGGGGCGCTGTTTACCGGACCGCTCGGGGACCGCTGGGGTCAGAGCATGGTGCTTAGATGGGCAACAATTATCACAGCCTCTTGTTTTGCTATGTACGCGCTATCTAACGACAAACATCTGTTTTTTTTGATAGGCATTCCCCAGGGCGTGATTTGGTCAGGCTTCAGGACGGCCACACTGGCGTGGGTCGGCGGTTTTCTGCCCGAAGAGCGCAGAGCCGAGGGTTTGGCCTTTTTCGGCATGGCGGCTCCCGGAGGCGCGGCCCTCGGCCCTGTGCTCGGAATCTGGCTCATGCCGCGCGTTGGATTTTCATGGTTGATGGCGCTGCTGGCCGTCCTGTCAGCTTCCCTCTTTCTCGTTCTAGGCCGCTTGCCGCGAATAAAAGAAGTGTCGAGCGCGTCCGATGAAGCCAGGAGCGATCCCGCCTCAAACAGGAACTGGATTTTAGTTCCGATGGTCATTCTGTTGTGTTTAGCCATCAGTTACGGCCCAATCCCCTCCTATGGAGCGCAGGAGGCCAAAGATTTTGACTTCCTTTGGACCTCGGCTCTGGTGTCCTGCTATGGCTTCGGAATGGTAGCCCTCAGACTGGTTCTGGGATGGGCGGGCATGGGCGGAAACCCCATTCGCCTGATGCCGGCAATGCTGGCAATAAATGTCTTTGCCGCGCTTGGTTTAGCCCTCATGCCCGGCGGACTAATACGCCACATATTTTGCGGAACACTGTATGGAGCCAGCTTCGGCATGGCGCACACGCTGGTCTGGGCCTACGTCATGGGCCGCGCCGAAGCCGGCAGACGCGGAGCCGCTGTTGGAACCCTGTACTGCGCGTACGACATAGGAATAGCTCTAGGGAGCTTTCTGGTGGGCTTCCCGATGGAACACCTCGGCTATCGCTGGGGATGGGGAGCGGGAGCGATCTCGCTGTTCATAGCCTGGTTCTTCGGGCGAAAAATTGTAAAATCCAATAAAATTAAATCCCGAAGTGATCTGTGACAAAAATTGTTGTTGACAAAGAACTTTTGTTTCATCAAACTGTCTGGAGAACGATGGTCAATTGGATTGATGGCAACTGTTTTAATGGAGTACAGTATTAAAAATGCGTAACTCGACTACAAAGATTTTCATTGTTGCTTTGCTATTGGCTTGGTCTCCCCTGTTTTCGCAACGGAATCCAGGCCAATGGGTGAATGATTATTTCATGGTTGACACAGATGAGTTTGTACCAAGCAAACTTTTTTTGGATAAAAACGATAAACTTCAAAAAAGTATTACAAGTGTCTCAAAAGCAACAGATTTCCCTTTGGGACGCAGATATGTTTCTCTCGCTCTCTGGTCTTTTTGGCGCAATGACGCGCTGTACACCAGCGCCGTTGGACCGACTGAAAAAGAAAGCGGGATAAGGCACATCACGCTTGCCAAGTACACTAACAACGCTTGGGAACACATCGGAACTCTTAATGTCAAAGCCGGCACAGTTGTTATGGCGATTCCGTGTGACAATGACCGTTTTATTGCCATTTATGATTCTGACGGGAGCGATTTAACGGGAAACGAAGGAACTGACAGGAGTCCATTCGCGCGGCTGTCCATCAGGCCTGGCAGCAAAGAATTAAGAATTGACGCTGCTTTGCATGACGCGTCAATAAAATCTATGAACGATCCTGAATGGTTTGGATTGCCTTTTAATTCCAAAATTGCCATCACCGACAAATACGCTGTCGCTGTCAATTCCCAAACAGGGTTGTATTGGATTTTCTCATTAGAAAAGGCTTCTCTTACACGTTCAGGACGTATTTTTAAAAAAGTTACCGACGAAATGATTTCCAAAGGCGGATTCCCTAAAGCCATTTTGTGTGTTCATCCTGAAAAAGACGGGAACATATTAATTTCCGCTCAAGACGAAGCGGCGTTTATTACAGAAACCGCTGATCCAATTAAAGAGATTAACGAGATACTGCAAACAAACCCGACCTTATCGCCGCAAGACGCGCTCATGATAATAAGAAAGCGAACAGAGGAACTGGCGGATAAAAATTGGTACATGAATTGGTACCGCATTTACCCTGAGAATGGCAAGATAGAAAAACTCGGCCTTCCGCCCTTGGGAGGCACGGTTCACAGGGAGGGCTTAAAGAATGACGCTTGGCGGCCCATGCCGGATGGCTCGGTGAAAATGGGGAGAACGCTGAATAAGCAAGAACCAGAGCTATCAACAACAGCGGAAAAAAACGAACGCTGAAATTGATTACATGGTATGGTTATCCCGCAATGCCATCGGCTCATCAGTTATATCAGGGTCGTTCATATATTTTTCGTACTCAACCATTATAGCAGTTCAACACTTTGTAGTTGAACCGCTATGCCAGGATTTGAACGAAGCCTTTTTTGAGGAGCGAGCTTCCGACTATCCTGACAGGGCGGGGACTCATGCTATTTTACGCTGTTGACCAATTCCAGGAAGGACCGTTTCATTTCTTTCGCGCCTGGTGATAGGATTTTATCGTCTTCACAGGCGATCTCGTTCCAGCATAGTGAAAAATCAAAGCGAAAAGCTAATTCCGCCTCACTGCGGGTGTGTCCGAAACCCAATAGCTCATAATCTTCCGACTCGAAAGACCATCCGCCATCTTCACTGGTAACGCGGATGACCAGCTCCTTGCTCAAAACAAAAGTCTGGTTGCGATAAGAAAGTTCAGTCCAGATCAGCGTTTCGCTGGCGCATGTGACTGTGAAGCCGTCAGGCGGTGTTTCCTGAGTCTGGTTGGGCGCGAAAGTCGGCGACAAGGCGCCCGCTGTCGTATCGCTCCGTACAGCAATGTCCGGCTGATTCATCGCGTCCTCCCGAATCAAAACATCTATTCATTGTTATAGTACACCATATAGCAATTTTCGCTTTTATTGCTTACACAACGGTGGGCAGTGCCCACCTACAAGCAATAAGCGGCCGTGATTTACAAGTAAATCCCGGCATAGCGGTTCAACTACAAAAAGTTGAACCGCTATATCAATCACCTCCGCAGGCGAAAAGATTCCGATTCTGAGATAACCTTCGCGTAAGTTCACCACAACAGCAAGTTGTTCATCAGGTCTTCTTCTATGAATTTCAATCCATACCGCAACAAGTCTTGGTTTGTTTTTTGGCCTTCAAAGATTGTCATTATCCCTGAGAATCTTGACATATGCTTCTTTACTCAACGCGCAGTCAATAAGTTCGTCAAACTGCCGTCGGGACAGTTTTAGCTGTTTTGCCATGTGATTCAAAAGCGGGTCGCCGCATTCTTTTGCGCTATGACTATAAAAAGTAAAAATTGCCTTCCTTTCACCATTGACGTGAAGCCAAAAATAGCAATGGTGTGTATCGTACTCAACAAATCCTTTATTGGTCAATGACTTTTTGATTTTATCCGTTTTTAGCGCGTTCATTTCACAGTTCTTTTGCTAGTGTCAAAAGCGCCTGTTTCAACCTTTTAGCGTCATGCGCCAGCTTATTATCGTTTTCCTGCGCTATGATGTCCCAACATGCAACGAAAGTTCGTCGAAATGACTCTTCCGCCCCGTTGTACTGCAGGTCAAACCCTGTCAACTCAGTCAGATCGGGTTCATCCGACTCAAAGACCCAAACTCCCTCTTTGTTCGTTGCGTGGATGATCAGGTTTTTATTGAAAATGAATTTCCTGTTTTCATAAATTAATTCTGACCAGATCAGCGTCTCACTGGCGCATGTGACTGTAAAGCCGTCAGGCGGTGTTTCCTGAGTCTGGTTGGATGGCGCGAAAGTCGGTGACAAGGCGCCCGCTGTCGTATCACTCCGTACAGCAATGTCCGGCTGATTCATCGCGTCCTCCCGAATCAAAACATCATCCATTGCATAGTACACCATATTACAATCAAGCGGGATTCTGTTTGATTGCAAGACAATATCAAATCAAGCCAGTTGCAAACCGAGACGAAGCGGTTAGCAGTGAGTGGTGTCTGTAGTTGAGTGTATGGTTTTATTATTTTGATCTCTGCTCCACTGTGGTTTGAGACCCCGGTCTAAAGAAACGCTTGCGGTGCCGTATCCGCAACAAGGCCGGAGCCTCATACCAAATCATACCAAGTCGCGTTCAATGGACATTGAACGCTAAAGCGCCAAAGTTTTTGAAAAACAGGGAAACCCTGATTTTTCAAAAACTTGCGGGCGGCGATTGCTCGCCGCCATACCAACTTGCAATCAAACGCAATGGCGTTT
>JAITCJ010000017.1 GCA_031283145.1 Holophagales bacterium
GGAGCTTTGGCGGCTTCCAGACCCAATACACAATGTATTCAAAGCCCGACCTCTTTGCCTGCGGCATCGCCGGCGCCGGCCCGACCGAATGGGAAAACTACAATAGCTGGTATTCCGGCAGAACAATCGGTAAAGTTGACCGCTCCAAGCCGGTCCTCCGCAAGTACAGCCTCATTCCTATGGCAAAGAACCTCAGAAAGCCTTTGCTTTTAGTGCATGGCATGGTTGACCCCAACGTGCTGTATCAAGACACCGTGAATGTCTATCGTGCGTTGCTTGAGAGCGGCAAAGAGTCCATTGTGGATCTCTTCCTGGACCCCGACGGCGAGCATGGCATGGGCGGCGCGGTTAAGACCAGAGGCTGGCATAAAAAGTATGAAACTTTCTTCTTGCAACATCTTGGCAAAGCCAGATAACAGCGCAGAGGTCAGTTTTATGGTAATTGAACTCAGAGCAATTTAACTTTTCCGAGCCAGTTGCAAAACGCCAGTTTTGCAACTTCAACGGAGTTGATAGGCTGTGCCGGAATGAAGCCGGACGCGACACTAGAGCGGACGGCATCATTCCTGGCGCAGACAGAAACGGGGTTTTGCAATTACCTCTTTCATGTTTAAATTGCTCTGAGTTTGGGCTTGTCAACAAACCCTGACAGCAAAATGCGTGCAGACTGGCTCTGTCCAGGTAAAGCGGGTATTTCAAACAAAAACGCTCAGCGCTCTTTTCCGGCGGCAATGAAGAATCCGTTGTTGTTAATTTTGGATGGCGAGGAGTTCCGGACGCCGGAGCTGGAGCGCGCTTTGCAGTTAAAAGGCTGGAGCGCGAAATGGATTGAGCCTGCGGACTGGCCTGAGATGCGTGAAGAGGGTATGGAGCCGTCGGTATTGATTGCCAGTTCTGTTCGCGGCGGCGCGTCAATGCAGCCGATCTATGATTTCAAAAATAAAAACCCACTGATGCCGCTTATTCTTGTTGGTGAAAACGCCATAGGTTTTCCTGTCGGCGCGGACGCTTGTATCCCTAACGGCGCGGCACCTGACGTCTGGCTGGAAGCTCTCAAACCATTTTGGCCGGCCGCGCTGTCCTCAGAGACGCCACAAGAGGAAAAACCTGAAGTCTTTGGCAAGTACAGGTTGATTAGAAAAATAGCATCAGGCGGCATGGCGGACATTTACAAAGCTGAACAACTGGAACCCCTCGGTTTCAACCGTGTTCTGGCAATCAAGAGGATATTGCCGCAGCGTCAGCAAGACCCCGTGTTTATTAAAATGCTGTTTGATGAAGCCAACGTGGCCGGTAGCTTGAGTCATCAAAATATTGTTCAGATTTTTGACCTGGGCATAGAGTCCGGTACTCACTACATCGCCATGGAATATCTGGACGGCGATAATCTCAGCGCTCTGATCAGCAAGGCAAAAGAACTGGGTATCACGTTTCCCGAACCTGTTGCGGCATCCATCATTATTCAGGCCGCCGAAGCTCTGGATTACGTTCACAGGATGCGAGATGAAGAAGGGCGGTCTCTGAAACTGCTTCACAGGGACATAAGCCCGCATAACATATTGGTTAGCAAAGAAGGCGTGGTAAAAATAATTGATTTCGGCATAGCGAAAGCGGCCGGCCCGCCATCGGACCAATCGCGGGAGACCACTCTTCATGGGAAACTGCCGTACATGAGTCCGGAACAATCTCTTGGCGCGCCCACAGACCATCGCACAGATATTTACTCCCTCGGCCTGGTTCTGTTTGAACTCCTCACGGCTGAACATTGTTTTCAAGCGGACGACGAACTTGGGTTATTGGAGAAAGTCAGAACAGGAATGGTTCGGGATATACGTAAAGTAAAGTCTGATACATCAAAGCCCATGGCCCGCATTTTAGATAAAGCCACGCAAAAGAACTTATCAAGCCGATACAACTCCGCGCGGAATATGGCTCTGGACTTAACGGCCTACCTGGATCATTTGAAACTGGAGTCACTGGAAAACGATGTCGTCGCTTTTATCAAAATGCTCCGCGCCGCTCAGGTTCAAACTAAAGCCTTTGTGACTTCGCGCTTTTTGCCTGTTAAAAGCGACACAGCTCTTCCTTCTGAAAAGACTGATAAACATTCCGCGAAAAAACAGGATGAAAAAAAGAAAGAGAAAAAGAAGGAAAAAAAGAAAGAGAAAGAAGAAAAGAAGCGCCCCGTCTGGATTTTACCAACCGTGTGCGCGCTGCTGATTTTGCTCGCCTATCTGTTGTGGTTGTCGGTTAATCTTTAGAGCGTATCAAAGTTGTTTGCATCAGAGGCGCGCTGCACGCGGTGCAATTCGACCTGTGCGGCGGGTTCCTGCGATTGCAGTGAGGGCAGATTCTGTCTTTTTTACTTTTTCTCAACGTAAGGCGCAAATAGAGTATTGCCATGAGGAGTATCAACAGCCCCGCTTTCTGGTAGTTCTGGAACACAAATTTTTCAGGCGCGTTTACGCCGATGGGTGGTTCCGCCTGAATATTTTGCTGGAGCATGTGACGCCTTTCATAAGGATATATCTAATCATCCCCCACTTTCAGGATAGCCAGGAACGCCTCTTGAGGAATTTCGACTGATCCTATGGATTTCATACGCTTCTTGCCTTCTTTTTGTTTGCTCAGCAGTTTCTTTTTGCGCGTGATGTCGCCGCCGTAGCACTTTGCCAAAACATCTTTCCGGCGTGCTTTGACATTAGTCCTGGCGATGATTTTTCCGCCAATGGCGGCTTGTATAGCAACGTCAAACAACTGCTGGGGAATAACTTCTTTCATCCGCACGGTTAACTGATGACCCATGAACTGACTCTTTGATCTGTGCACCAGCACGGAAAGAGCATCAACAGGGTCGCCGTTCACCAGGATGTCCATCTTTATCAGGTCGGATTCCCAGTACTCTTTCATGTGGTAATCAAAACTCGCGTAGCCCTTTGACAGGCTTTTGAGGCGGTCATAGAAATCCAGAACCACTTCGTTCAAAGGCAAGTCATAGACGAGCATCACCCTGTCTTTGCCAACGTATTCCAGTCGCCGCTGTATCCCACGCCTTTCCTCGCAAAGTTTGAGCAGAGGACCCACGAAATCAGGCCTCGTCAGAATAGTCGCCTCGATAACCGGTTCTTCAATTTTTTGTATTTTTTGAGCAGCCGGCATTCTGGCAGGGTTGTCAACATTGACGACATAGCCGTTGGTCATGGTTACGTGGTAACGCACCGATGGAGCCGTGGTTATCAGGTCCAGGTCGAACTCGCGTTCCAGCCGCTCCTGTACAACGTCCATATGAAGCAGACCCAAAAAACCGCACCTGAATCCAAAACCCAGAGCCTGACTGGTATCCGGCTCAAACTTAAAAGAACTGTCATTCAGCCGCAATTTTTCCATAGCGTCCCGCAAGTTCTCAAAGTCGTCGCTGGATGTGGGGAAAATACCCGCGAATACAACGGGCTGCAACTCGACAAATCCCCTTAACGGTTCACGCGCCGGTTTGGTATGGTTGGTCAGCGTGTGCGTAACCGTGTCGCCAACCCTGACGTCGGCAAGCTGTTTGATGGAAGCCACCAGGTAGCCTACTTCTCCCGCTGAAAGCTCGTCGGCTTTGTTCATCTTTGGGCTGAACACGCCAATCTCGTCCACGCGGTATGTTGACCCTGTGTGCATGAATTGTATTGTCTGCCCTGGTTTTACAGTTCCATTGACTATACGCAGCAAACATACCACGCCTCGGTAACTGTCGTAGTAGCTGTCAAAGATAAGCGCTTGCAGAGGCGCGTCTCCGTCGCCTTTTGGCGGCGGTATGAAATTGACGATATTTTCCAGCACAGACTCGCAATTTTGCCCCGTTTTGGCGCTGATATTCACCGAATGCGCCGTATCGACAAGGCCGATTACCTGGTCTATCTCCTCCAGCACCCTCTCAGGTTCAGAAGAAAGCAAATCTGTCTTGTTTAAGACAGGAAACACTTCCAGATCGTTTTCCAGCGCCAGATAAGTATTGGCAAGCGTTTGGGCTTCTACCCCCTGAGTGGAGTCAACCACCAGAACCGCCCCTTCACAGGCTGCCAGGCTTCTGCTCACTTCATAGGTAAAATCAACGTGTCCTGGCGTATCTATCAGATTCAACGTATAGGTCTTGCCATCCCTGGCCGTGTACTTGAGAGTCACGGCATGGGCTTTGATTGTAATGCCGCGCTCGCGTTCCAAGTCCATATCGTCCAGTATCTGTTCCTGCATGTCGCGCTTGGCTACCGTCTGGGTCAATTCCAATAAACGATCCGCCAATGTGGATTTTCCGTGGTCAATGTGGGCAATTATTGAGAAATTTCTTATTAAACCGGGGTCTGTCACGCCATATTCCTCATTGGCAGGGCCATCTCAAAGAACAAAGCCGCTGCTAGTTTCAAACCATACATTTTATGCCAAGTCGTAATCAAACGTAATCCCGTTTGATTGCGACCCGGCATAAAAACTCGCGGGGCGCTGGTTCCCAGCGCTCTGTGGGGGGCGTCAGGCAAGTTTGAACTTTTGCACCCGCTGCTGCAACTGAGACCCGAGGCCGGCCAGCTCGTGAGCCGTGCGCGACACCTCGTGCGTGGTTGACGCCATCTCGTGAGTGGCGGAGGCCACAGCGGTGGACTCGCTCAGGCTGGCGTCCACCTGTTTTGCCACTTCGGCGCCCGTCTTGGCCTGCTCCCTGGTGGCGTTGACGGATTCCCTCGTCTGGGCGGCGAACTGATCCAGGCTCGCGCGGATTTTTTCCAGCAGTCCGACCGTTGTGCCGACCATCTCCCCCCCGCGCTCGACGGAAGCTCGAGCCTCTATGTTGTGCTGGGCTATCTCCTTGGCGGACGTCGCGCTGCGCTCGGCCAGCTTCCTGACCTCCTCGGCCACAACCGCGAAACCCTTGCCTTGCTCGCCGGCCTTCGCGGCCTCTATGGCGGCGTTGAGCGAGAGCAGGTTCGTCTGGTTGGCTATTTCCTGTATCACGCCGATAGCCTGGGCTATCCTGGCGGTGGTCTGCGTTATCTCGTCCATCGCTAGCTTAGTAGATGCGCCGGCGGTGTTGCCTTGGTTAGTCGCGTCGAGCGCCGCGTTGAGCTGGTCTAACGATTCCGCAGCGCTGCGGCTCACCTCGTCAATGGAGGCTGAAAGCTCAGTCATGGCCGCCGCCATGTTTTCAGAGTCGTTCTTCTGGCGGTCCGCGCTCTTGGCTATCTGTTCCGTGGTGGCGGACATCTGCTCCGCCGAGGCCGAGAGCTCCGTAGACCCGCTGGCCACGCCGTCTATGCCCTGGTTGATGCCACCCACAATCTGCCTCAACTCCCTGACCATGTGTCCCAGGGATTCCGCAATCGCGCCCACCTCGTCGCCCGTCTCGGCTCTCGACTCGACGGTCAGGTCGCCGTTGGCTACCTTGTCTATGTTCGAGGCCACTTTGTTTAGGTTGCGCACGACGAGGTTCGAGATGTACGATCCCAGAGAAACCGAAATCAGGATGGCCGCAATGGTACAGACTATCATCAGCGTGTTGCCCGTGCTGGCAGTTTTGTGATTTGTCTTAATCTGCCCCATGGCCTCGTCTCTCATTATGTTCTTGATATTCGCCAGCGTCTCGGCGAACGCTTTGCTGGCGGGAACTGCCTGTGCTCTCAGGTAGTTTCTGGCTTCGTCGTTCCTGTTAGACATGGCGAGGCTCATGGTCGTGTCGGCGACATTGAAATAATCCTGCATCTTTGAAACCACGTCGTCCACGAGCTTAGTTTTATCAGGGTGTCCATCCGATACCGTCCGGATTTGCGCTATGGCATTGGCCAAAAGGACGCGATTTGCGTCAATGGTCGCTTTGTACCTTGCGTTTTCGGTGGGATCCGTCTCCATGATGAGGTCGCGTGTGTTGGAGCGCATGGTGGCGAATATCTCTCCCAGATCGCCCGCGCCGCCGAGGGCGGTCACGCTTTCGTCATAGAGCATGTCGTCGCCGGCTATCAGGTTGCGCATGGCCCACATGCCCGCGATGCTCACCACAAGCGTGAGCAGGATGGCAACGGTAAAACCCCACATGAGCTTCTGCTTCATCTTCAGGTTTTTGTACCAGCTCACGGAACCCTCCTTAAAATGTAATCACTTAATACCGGCTTGCGGGCGCTGGGTCTCGCGCCTCGCAAGTTTTCAGGGCAGTTTGAACTTGTGTACCTGCTGTTGCAAATGATGGGCGAGGCCGGCCAGCTCGTGAGCCGTGCGCGACACCTCGTGCGTGGTTGACGCCATCTCGTGAGTGGCGGAGGCCACAGAGGTGGACTCTTTCATGCTGGCGTCCACTTGTTTTGCCACTTCGGCACCCGTCTTGGCCTGCTCCCTGGTGGCGTTGACAGACTCCCTCGTCTGGGCGGCGAACTGATCCAGGCTCGTGTGTATCTTGTCCAGCAACCCGACAGTGGTGCCGACCATCTCCTCCCCGCGCTCGACGGAAGCTCGCGCCTCTATGTTGTGCTGGGCTATCTCCTTGGCGGACGTCGCGCTGCGCTCGGCCAGCTTCCTGACCTCCTCGGCTACAACCGCGAAGCCCTTGCCCTGCTCACCGGCCTTTGCGGCCTCTATGGCGGCGTTGAGCGAGAGCAGGTTCGTCTGGTTGGCTATTTCCTGTATCACGCCGATAGCCTGGGCTATCCTGGCGGTGGTCTGCGTTATCTCGTCCATCGCGAGCTTAGTAGATGCGCCGGCTGTGTTGCCCTGGTTCGTCGCGTCGAGCGCCGCGTCGAGCTGTTCTAGAGAGGCCGTAGCGCTATGGCTCACCTCTTCTATGGAGGCCGAAAGCTCGGTCATGGCTGCCGCCATGCCTTCGGAGTCGTTCCTCTGACGGTCCGCGCTCTTGGCTATCTGCTCCGTGGTGACGGACATCTGCTCCGCCGAGGCCGAGAGCTCCGTAGACCCGCTGGCCACGCCGTCTATACCTTGGTTGATGCCACCCACAATCTTTCTCAGTTCCTTGACCATGTGTCCCAGTGAGTTCGCAATCGCGCCCACCTCGTCGCCCGTCTCGGCTCTCGACTCGACGGTCAGGTCGCCGTTGGCAACATTGTCTATGTTAATGGCCAGTTTGTTCAGGTTGCGCACGACGAGGTTCGAGATGTACGTACCCATAGAGACAGAAATCAGAATGACGACAATGGAGCAGATTATCATCAGCATGTTGCCCCTACTGGCGGTCTTGTCGTTTGCCACCATCTGTTCATTGGCCGCGCCTTTCATTATATCCTTGGTACTCGCCAGCGCGTCGGCGAAAGCCCTGCTGGCAGGCGCGGCCTGCGTCCTCATGTACCGCAGGGCTTCGTCAGACCTGTTGGCCATGGCGAGGTCAATGATCACATCGGCGGCTTTGAAGTAGGCCTGCATCTTTGCGACTATGTCGTCCATGAGCGCTGTTTTTGCTGGGTGTCCATCCGATACCGTCCGGATTTGTTTTATGGCGTTTTCCAACGCGATGTGGTTGGCGTCCAAGGCTGCCTTGTACTTCGCCATTTCGGCTTGGTCGGTCTCCAGGGCGAGGTAGAGTATGTTGGAGCGCATGTTTTGAAAAGTCTCTCCCAGATCGCCCGCGCCGCCGAGGGCGGTCACGCCTTCGGCAAAGAGTCCATGGTCGCCGTTGATCAAGCTGCGCATGGACAACATGCCCACGACGCTCACCACAAGCGTGAGCAGGATGCCAACGGAGAAGCCCCACATGAGCTTCTGCTTCATTTTCAAGTTTGCGTACCAGTTCAAAGGGACCTCCTGAACTAAAGATATAACTCGTTAAATTAGCAATATTTGAGCAACATGGGAATTTAATCAAAAAAAACTAAAAGCCATCGGCTCAAACAACAATTACAAAATTATAACAATTTTTTACTTGAAAATTACAAAAAAAATACCAAAAATAAATTAAAGTTAAGTCGGTTGTAAAACCTACAATCACCTCACATTAATTGTATATAGCGTTTTTCGCTTTTATAGCAGTTCAACTATAAAAGCTGGACTGCTATAGACTGGAAGTGTGATACGGACTCACGATGCCATTGTCTTAAAACCAACGCCCTTTGCGGATGGCGGATTGGTGGTATCTTTCCTGACAGACCGAGGCGAGAGGCTGACGGGTTTGGTCAGGGGAGCCAAAAAACCCACGGCAAAGTGGGTAGCGGCATTTGAACCCTTGAGCCTTGTCAGAATCAGTTTATTTGGCAAAGAGCAGTCAGAAATCCGCCGTGTAACGCGCTGTGATCTGCGGCATTCGCCATTGACGCTCGGGCATTTGGAATGCAGCCTGGTTATAGCGTGCCTGGCGGACCTCGTGGACAGGATCGCTAAAGAAGGTATGGAAGATCCTCGATTGTTTCGCTTAATATGCAGTTGCTCAAGCGCGCTCAGCGCTCAACCTGACAGAGCATTCTCAATACTAGCGTATGCCGAGCATTGGCTGTTGCACTGCATGGGCCTATTGCCCCGTTCCGGGGTCTGCGGTGACTGTGGGCGGGAGGATACGCCCTTTGCGATAATGGGC
>JAITCJ010000148.1 GCA_031283145.1 Holophagales bacterium
GGTAGCGAGGCTGACGAGGCGGGGCTGGATGGAAACGGCGCTCGGAATCGATGACAGTTAAGTCAATATTGAACGCGAATTGGTATCACATTGCTGCTGTGCAAAAGCGGTAGCGCAACATGGCGCAAACAGCCGCATTCGCACGACCATTTATAGCATTGGCAATGGGAACTGGTATGAGCCGCCGACAGGCGGTGAGCGGAACGGCAGCGCAGACGAAAGCCACAGGGCAACGTACCGTTTTAAAGTTGTTTCACTATAATGCCGATTGAGCGCGGGATGACAGGTAAGGAAAAGCATGAGCAACGTTCCAACCTTACGCCCGATCAAATCGCCATTTTCGAGAATGGCGCACGCTGAATTTTATTGAATTTTTCAGATAAAGGGTTTAGAAAAACAGATAGAACAAAGGAGGAACAATGTCGCTAAAACTTTGGGCAACAATCATGGCTCCGCTGGCTATGGCGCTGGCAGCCATTGCCGCCGACGCGGTACCCAAGCCGCGAGCGCCGCTGACCGTAGCGTCGCCAAATGGGGCGATAGTCGTTTCCATTACTGCCGATTCAGACCTGAAGTGGGCCGTCAATATGAATGGCCGCACGGTACTGCTGCCTTCCAAAATCGGCATGACTTTCAGCAATGGCAGAATAATTGGCAAAAACCCCAAAATTAAAACTTCAAAGGTATCAACAGTAGATCAGGCTCTCAGGCCCGTTGTAAAAATAAAAAGGGCTGAAATAAGAAACAACTATAACGAAAGACGGATTGACTTCGCGGGCGATTACTCCCTGATTGTCCGCGTTTATGATGATGGAGCCGCATACAGGGTTGCCTCCAGGTTCCCCGAAGAAGTAAATGTGACGGCTGAAGACGTCAATTTTCAATTCGCCGCCGACTATTCAATGTATTTTCCTGAAGAAACCAGCTTCCTCTCTCACCAGGAGCGTTCATACAAATATATAAAAATCAGCGATGTGGGCGACGGATTCTCGTCCCTGCCCGCGATTATTGAAACGGACGGTCCCAAAGTCGCTGTAACTGAAGCTGATCTTCTGGATTATCCTGGCATGGACCTCACGGGCGGCAAACAGGCAAATAGTTTGAAAGCCCTTTTTCCCTACTATCCTTCAAAAGTTGAGCTTGTACGGGACAGAAACGAAAGAGTGCTTGAGCGCGAGCAATATATGGCTAAAACTCGCGGAACACGGGAATTCCCTTGGCGCGTTCTCGTCATAACCGAGCAGGATTCTACATTCCTGGACACAGACATTATCTATCGCTTGGCATCCGAGTCCCGCATAGCCAACACTGCTTGGATAAAGCCGGGCAAGGTGGCATGGGATTGGTGGAACTTCAACAACGTCTATGGCGTTCCATTCCGGGCGGGCGTCAACACTGAAACCTATAAGCATTACATAGACTTCGCCGCTGAATATGGGATCGAATACATAATTTTGGATGAAGGTTGGTACAAGCTCGGAGACCTTATGGCACAGACGCCGGGGGTTGATATGGACGCCATTGCCGTACACGCGAGAGCAAAAAATGTTGGCCTAATAATGTGGGTGGTCTGGAAGACGCTGGACGCGCAGATGGCTCAGGCATTGGATCAGTTTCAAAAATGGGGCGTTAAGGGAATCAAAGTTGACTTTATGCAGCGAGAAGACCAGTGGATGGTCAACTACTATGAGCGCGTAGCTGTTGAAGCGGCCAAAAGGCATCTGTTGGTTGATTTTCACGGCTCCTATAAACCAACCGGCCTGTACCGAACCTACCCTAATGTCCTGACCAGCGAGGGCGTACTGGGGCTTGAACAAAATAAGTGGGGCGATCTCGCTTCACCTGACAACGCCGTGATATTCCCTTTCATGCGCATGATGGCGGGACCTGTGGATTACACCCCCGGCGCGATGTTAAACGCGGCCAAGCCGGACTTCAGGCCAATATCCAACAGACCCATGAGTCAAGGGACGCGCTGCCAGCAGCTTGCTATGTACGTAGTTTATGAAAGCCCTCTGCAAATGCTGGCGGATTCCCCCTCTAACTACCGCAGAGAGCCTGAATGTCTCGAATTTTTAGCAACCGTGCCAACAGTGTGGGACGAAACAAAAGTATTGAGCGCCGCTATCGGAGAACACATCCTAATTGCCAGGCGCAGCGGAAACGATTGGTACATCGGAGCCATGACAAATTGGGATTCAAGGGACCTGGACGTACCCTTATCATTTCTGGGCGAGGGCGCTTGGGAAGCCGACATTTACAAAGACGGCCCCAACGCCGACCGCATCGGAGTGGATTACGTGCGTGAAAAAAAGCGCGTTGACAGACAAGAAACGCTTAAAATCCACTTGGCCCCCGGCGGGGGCTTAGCAGTGCGGATCATTAAAAAGTGAAAGGCGCTATACAACCACTTATTTACAAATGTGTCAATGTTGTATTTCTCCTGTGTATTCCCAGGATTTCAATCCAATAGAACATGTGTGGTCTAAAGTGAAAGCCCACTTACGCAAACTATAGCCAATCAACTTTTTAAACTATCTTGTTAATCCAAGCGGGGGACACTTCGTTTCAAGGCTGCGCCATAGTG
>JAITCJ010000028.1 GCA_031283145.1 Holophagales bacterium
TTGAAAAATCTGCATCTTTCCCCTGGCAATAACTAACGTACACCTTGATAAAGCCAAAAATCGACATGGTTGGAGGTAATTGCAAAACCTCATTTTCGTCTGTGCCTTCATTTCGCCATTCGCTCCAATGTCGCGTCCGGCACTATTCGGGCGCAGCCTATCAACTCTGGAAGTTGCAAAACTGAAGTTTTGCAACTGGTTCTTATTATTAAAATTTAGTTGATGTGGCTTGTCAAGAGAATTTCATCTATTATAGCAACTTTCGCTTTTATTGTCTGCATAACGGTGGGTATAGCAGTTCAGGTATGAAAAGCTGAACTGCTATAAGCCCCCCATTTCTATTTAGAACCGGAATTATCCGGTTTTGGCGGAAGGCTGTAAAGTACTTCGCCGGAGTCATTAAAAAACATCATCTTCGCCTCGCCTTTAGGTGTAACTATCATCATTATTCGCGGCAGGCCTTTCGCGTCGGCAAGTACAACGGCGGATGCCTGATCTAGGCTTTTGCCAACAAATAATCTTTGCGTTTGACGCGCCCCCGCTTCCTCAAGTTTTTGTCTTATTTCGCTCTTTTCCTTCTCAGTGTCAGCTTTTTTTAATGCTTCTAAAAGTGGCGCGTAATCTTTTTCCAGCCCTCTGTCGTAAATGTTTAATCCGGTGTCCATGAATCCATTATTTTCGTAATGACCCAAAGCCAACTGCTGGTCGCCGCCGAAGCGATCCATTGAAAAGTGCATACCGGATGACGGATTGCCCTTTGAATCCAATTTCCCCTTGTAGATCAAGCCACCGCATTCATCGCCTATATCGTTGTAAAAAGCGATGCCCGGCATAC
The DNA here is from genome assembly GCA_031283145.1 of Holophagales bacterium. Lineage (GTDB taxonomy): Bacteria > Acidobacteriota > Holophagae > Holophagales > Holophagaceae > WRHW01. The sequence continues at coordinate 836 of JAITCJ010000028.1, forward strand.
CGCGATCTTCCGAAGACTCTTTACCGTTTATAACAGCGCGGGGGAACAGATTTCGGTTTGATATCACCATTTCGCGCTTGCCGTCCGGCGATATGATATTTATACGCTCCACGTCAATTTCTTTGAAGCGCGACTTTGCCGAATCGGCTGCCACAAGGGTTAAAAGCAGTGACCCCGTGGCGATGGCTATTTTGAGGAGGCGGTTTTGCCTTTTGATTTGGGCAAGTTCTGTATTCATATGTATCTCCAGAGAAAGACAGACAATTCGACCTATTATACCATTGTAAACTTATTTTTGTTTATTTTTTGCAATGGATTATTTTTGCCTATCGTACGGCTATAGCAGTTCAACTTTTTGTAGTTGAACTGCTATAGCCGTAATTTACTTGTAAATCCCAGCCGTTTTTATTGCTTGTAGGTGGGCAAAGCCCACCTACAAGCAATAAAAACGAAAAATGCTATAATAAATCCGAAAAATAAAGCGCGGCCTGTTTTTCAGGTTTGTCGGCTATATAATTGGTATGACCCGCATGACGAAACTCGCGCTTGAGGCCATTGGGAGTCCGGATGTCCAAGCTGACGCAAACAATCAAAGACCGCGTTTTGCTGTTGGACGGGGGCTTCGGCACTCAGGTATTACTGAAAAAACCGAGCGCGGATGACTTCGGGGGGCAAAAACATGAGGGGTGCATTGACTTCCTGTCGGAACGCCGCCCTGATTGGGTAAAGGAAATCCACGCGGCGTACTTTGACGCCGGCTCGGATGCTGTAGAGACCAACACCTTTGGCGCAACCCCGTTGCTTCTGTCAGAGTTCGGGCTGGAAGACAAGGCCGAAGAACTCAATACTCTGTCCGCGAAATTGGCCAGGGAGGTCGCGTCAAGCTACAAAACTCCCCGCTTCGTCATCGGAAGCGCGGGGCCTGGAACAAAGCTGGTAACACTGGGGCATGTAAGCCACCAGGCGCTCTTCCAAAGCTATCTGGTTCAAATGAAAGGGCTGTTAAAGGGCGGGGTTGACGCCATTCTAATAGAGACATGCCAAGACTTGGGACAAATGAAGATAGCTGTCCGCGCGGCAAAAGCGGCGATGGCGGAGATGAAAATGACAGCGCCGATTTGGGTTCAGGCCACCATCGAAGCCAACGGCACGCTTTTGGTCGGCTCAGACTTGCAGTGTGTCCTGGTTTCACTGGAAGCAATGGGGATAGACGTACTGGGGCTGAATTGCGGCACGGGGCCGGATGAAATGGCAAGGCGTTTGGGGCTTTTGGCCGAACAATCCCCTTTTCCCATCTCATGTCTGCCAAACGCCGGTCTGCCGGTCAACCACAACGGGGAATTGATATACCCGATGGCGCCTGACGTCTTTTCGGAAAAGGTTGAAAGCATAGCTAAACAGTTTGGCCTGTCCGTTGTAGGCGGATGCTGCGGGACAACCCCGGGACACATACGTGCGCTGAAGCCCGGAATAGAAAAATTATCCGCACCCAGCCGCGATTCAAAGCTGGAGCGGCACACATCAAGTCTTTACCAGGCCGTTCCTCTGCGCCAGGAGCCAAGGCCCTTGATAGTTGGCGAAAGGACAAACGCCAATGGCAGCAAAAAATTCAGGGATATTCTCGCCAAAGAAGACTGGGATGGTCTTATAAGTATCGCGAAAGAACAGCAAAAAGAAGGAGCGCACATATTAGACGTCTGTGTGGCGTATGTAGGCCGCGACGAAACGAGCGATATGGAGCGGTTCCTCACGAGGCTTGTGACACAAATTACAATGCCGCTGATGATTGACAGCACCGAAACGGGAGCGCTAGAAAAAGCTCTCGAAGTGGCGCCCGGCAAGTGCGTCGTCAACTCAATCAATTTTGAGGAAGGCGAAGCCAAAGCGCGGCAAATACTGAATCTATGCAAGCAGTATGGAGCTTCGGTAATGGCGCTGGCCATAGACGAGCAGGGCATGGCAAAAACCACAGAGCGCAAGGTTGCCGTTGCGGAGCGCGTTTTTAATCTGGTGGTGGGGGAGTACAAATTCCACCCCTCAGATTTAATAATTGATCCACTGACATTTACATTAGGTTCCGGCGACGACGAGTATAGAGGCTCCGCGCTGGCGACGCTGGAGGGCATTAAAGCCATCAAAGAACGCTGGCCGCAAGTGCTGACCTCCCTTGGTGTGAGCAATGTCAGTTTTGGGCTGAACCCGGCGGCGAGGCACTTGTTGAACGCGCTGATGCTGTACCACTCAGTCCAGGCCGGGTTGGATATGGCTATATTCAACGCCGGCAAAGTTATCCCTGTTTCCAGGATTGACGCGAACGCGCGCCGTCTCTTTGAAGATTTGATCTTTGACAGGCGCGGACCGGGCTATGATCCGCTAAAGCTGATAATCACAGAATTTGCTGATAAAAAGGCTGACAAAGGCCATAACCGGCATGAGCGCGGCGACATGGACATAGAGGAGCGGCTCAAACAAGACATAATTGACGGCGAGCGCGGC
>JAITCJ010000116.1 GCA_031283145.1 Holophagales bacterium
GGGCGGCGTACTTTTCATTGATGAGGCATACGCTCTCTCTGAGGGCGGCGGAGGGTTCGGTAAAGAAGCTATTGATACGCTTGTGAAACACATAGAGGATTTCAGGGGAGAAATTGTCATTGTGCTTGCCGGATATAAAAAGGAAATGGCGGATTTTTTAAAAACGAACTCAGGTCTGCAATCGCGCTTTCCGCTTGTTATAGATTTCCCCGACTATACCGCCGATGAATTATGCGCCATAGCGAAAAAAATCATATCCGCGAAGGGTTTCACTCTCGCGGACACAGCGGAGCCGGTATTGAAAGAACAGATTGCGCTTGCGCATAAAACTTCTGACGCCGCGTCAGGCAACGGACGTATGGCGCGGAACATTGTCGAAAATATTATGCGTAATCAGTCCGCGAGAATCGCCGACGACGCCGAGGTTACAAAAGAAGAACTGACCGAAATACGCCCTGATGATATTCGCGTCCCGCGCATAGTACAGGCAGGGTTTAACCTTGAAAAAGAGTTCGGAAAAATTGTTGGTCTTGGCGACGTGAAGGATTATATTCGCAGTCTTGAGGCCCGCCTCAGAATCCAGAGCGAGCGAAAGAAACTCGGACTGCATACAGACAGCGCGCAGACACTGCATATGATTTTCAAGGGAAACCCCGGAACGGGGAAAACAATGATAGCGCGGACTGTGGCTGACCTCTTGTATAACCTTGGCGTAATCAATACAAATAAACTGATTGAAACCGACAGAGCAGGATTGGTCGCGGGTTATGTCGGTCAAACCGCTATAAAAACAACAGATAAAATAAACGAAGCGATGGACGGCGTTTTGTTTATTGACGAAGCCTATTCGCTGTCACAGGGAGGGGCTAACGATTTCGGGCGTGAAGCCATAGACACGCTTGTTAAGCTGATGGACGATCACCGTGAACGCCTGGTGGTTATGTTAGCGGGTTACAGCCGGAATATGGACGATTTTTTGCGGACAAATCCGGGCTTAAAGTCGCGTTTCCCCAATATTATTGAGTTTCCCGACTACTCGCCTGACGAACTGATGCTTATAGCGGATAATACTTACGCGGCTAAAGGTTATGCTCTGAGCGGCGCGGCGAAACTAAAACTGTGGGACATATTTCAAAACGCTGTCGGCAGAGAGGCTTTCGGCAACGGACGCTATGTCAGGAATCTCTTTGAGCGCTCTATAAACAAACAGGCGCTTAGACTTAGCAAAGACACTGACTTGACGCGCGAAGAATTAATCGCGATTGAAGCCGAAGATATTGAGGAGGTTTAGAACAGTGAGTGAGACTAAAAACTTCTTTGCGAATGCCGCCGCTGTAATTTACTTTATTACGGCAATGCTGAGTACCATACTTCTGCTGATTTACATACCCATCGTGATGTTGATGGACATAGGCAGAATACGGGAATCCGGTTTCGCAACCGCGAACGTCAGCCTAGGGTTTATTGGCTTACTTGGAACGTTAATTGGCATTTCACTGCTTGTTCCCGCGTTCAGACGAATGTACTACAAGCTGCCCTGGCTGTTCCCTTTAGTCAAAATATTATATATAAACGTAGTCATTACAAGCGTTGCAAAACTTGTCATGAATTTCGGCTATGAAATTCAGGATGAGGCGCGCCATACCAAATTCTTTGCTCTGACAATAGCCGTAATCGTCATCGGAAGAATCCTGATGTGTTTATGGTTTAATAGAAAGAAAGTTGAATACATCGGAGGGGTCAATGTCCGATCTCAATAACGGCCTTAAAAACGCGGCGCAGAAAAGCTCCGCCGCGACGGCATTCAATTCAACGGGAACAGACGGCCATTCCGGGGAACAACCCGCGGCGGCTGAGGAATTTCGTGAAGAACAAGCGGCAAGTCGCACGCCCTATGCCCCCCTACCCAGGACTGATAACAGGGCAGAACTAAAAAAGCGCGTAAAGCCCCTGATAGTTTTCGGCATTTTCTGTACCGCTCTTGCAATAGCGGCGATGGTTTTTTCTGACTCAAGCGTACCCGATACTTCTCATGACGCAAAGGCGGCGCTCTCGGATAAAGTGTCCACATTACTTGAGGCGGGCGTTATATTGTCAGATACGGATGAGGACATCGGCGAACAGGACTACACGCTGACACACGAGCCAACCGACCAGGAATCAACCAAAATATGGGTATGGGATTACGCGGCGGAAGACGGTGACTATGTTCAGGTGTTGGTCAATGGCGTTCCCCACGGCTTGCCTTTTATGATAAAACACAAGCCCGTACTGCTTTCTCTTTCAATGGAAGGGCTTGTCGGTGCGGTACAGATAAAGGGTGTTCGCGATGGCAGAGGCGGGATAACCTACGCTGTCCGCTTTGAGATGAACAACACAACGTATTTCAATTCCGCCCCTGTAGGCGGGCTTAACACATACACCTTGCAAAACGCGACAAACTGACGGAAGAAAGACAAATTTCAGGAGCCTGTTATGAAAAAGCTGAACTGCCTGGTCTTTTTATTTGCCTGTATGACATTGCCCGCGCAATCCCTGGCGGACAAGGTTGATCCGCTGGGCGGCACGGCCTCAAGTTTTGAATTCAGCCGCGGGAACGTCTATCCGGCTGTCGCCGTACCCTTTGGAATGCACACATGGACGCCGCAGACGGGCAGAAATGGCGATGGCTGGACGTACCGCTATGACGCTATCCGAATAAGGGGTATCAAGCTCACTCACCAGCCGAGTCCGTGGATTAATGACTATGGATGTATTTCACTGATGCCGGTTGGCTCTGAACTGAAAGTCAAAGAAGCTGATCGCGCCGCGCTCTTCAGTCACGACAGGGAAGAATCGCGCCCTTATTACTATAAGGTAAAGCTGTTGGAGAGCGGCATCCTGGCCGAAGTCGCTCCGACTTCCAGGGCGGCTATACTGCGTTTTACGCTTCCCGAGGGACAGGAGTCCCATATCGTGCTGGACGCTTTTCCAAAAGGGAGAGACGCGGATTTAGTCAGTCTGAGCCTTGACATGAAAAACGGCAGAATTACCGGCATATCGCGCCACCATCACGGCGGCGTTCCAAAGGGCTTTGGGCTTTATTTTGTCGTGACATTTGATCGGCCTCTGCTGAACACCGGCACTTGGAGCGAGAGCGGAGGCGTCAGCTCAAATAATGCTATTGAAGGCGATCAGGCCGGAGCGTGGGTGAGGGTGAGCGGAGGCGTTGTTCACGCAAGGGTTGGGGCCAGTTTTATCAGCTTGGAGCAGGCGGAGCGCAATTTGGCGGCAGAGATTGGCTCCAGGAGCTTTGACGCCGTCAAGGCCGGAGCCAAATCAGAATGGGAAAAAACTCTGGGCAGGGTGGTGGTTGACGGCGGTTCAAGCGAACAGCAGTCCATTTTTTACACATGCCTTTACAGAGCGTCGCTGTTCCCGAGGACATTTCACGAAATCGCCGCCGATGGACGCGCCGTCCATTACAGCCCGTACAACGGCCAGGTTGTTGACGGCGTTTTATATACGGACAACGGCTTTTGGGATACCTTCCGGGCCGCTTTTCCACTGATGACATTGCTTCAGCCGAGCCTTGACGGTCAGATGATGCAGGGGATAGTCAACGCCTACAGCGAGAGCGGCTGGATTCCTGAATGGCAAAGTCCGGGACACAGAAACTGCATGGTGGGCACAAACAGTTCTTCAATTTTGACAGACGCCTGGATTAAAGGCATACGTAACTGGGACGTGGAAAAAGGGTGGGAGGGTCTGGTTAAAGCCGCTCACAACCCCGGCCCCCTAAGCTCGGTGGGCAGACTGGGCGCTGAATTATATGACAGATTGGGGTACGTGCCGTGCGACACAGGTATAAACGAGAGCGCCGCGAGATCGCTTGAGTATTCCTATAACGACTTCTGCCTGTGGCAGTTGGCCAGAGCCATTGGAAAGCCTATCTCTGAACAGAATAAATACCTCGGTAAGGCTCTGAATTATCGAAATCTGTTTGACGCCTCCATCGGCTTTATGCGCGGGAAAAACGCTGACGGGACCTGGCAGAGTCCATTCAGGCCCGACTCCTGGGGCGGAGTTTTTACCGAGGGGTGTTCCTGGCATTGGACATGGTGTGTATTTCACGACGTGGCCGGTCTGTCTGAGCTGTTTGGCGGCGACAAACCAATGTCTGAGCGATTGGACGAAGTCTTTACAACGCTTCCCACTTTTGAGAGCGGTTATTACGGCTCCGTTATTCATGAAATAGCTGAGATGGTTGTGGCGGACATGGGTCAATACGCGCACGGCAATCAGCCAATCCAGCACATGATCTACATGTACAACCACGTAGGCCAGCCCTGGAAAGCTCAGGCCAGACTGCGCGAAGTCATGGATCGCATGTATAAACTCGGCTCGGCGCTGTACTGCGGCGATGAGGACAATGGTCAAACCAGCGCCTGGTATGTGTTTTCAGCTATGGGCTTCTATCCGGTCACGCCTGGCGTTCCCCATTACGTCCTTGGCTCCCCCATTTTCCGAAAGATAACCTTGAATTTGGAAAATGGCCGGACTTTTACCATCGAAGCCCCGAATAATTCTCCGGACCACCTGTACATTCAGAGCGCGGCGCTGAACGGCAGACCGTTCACGCGCACATGGATAGGCCATGATGAAATTATAAAGGGCGGCACGCTTAGGCTGGAGATGTCAAAAACGCCCAATCTACAAAGAGGCACTGGTATTTCTGACCGCCCCTATAGTTTATATGGCCAATAGGCCTGAAAAATTGATTTATATCAATTACTAATAACACTTCTTGGTGTTGGTGTGGCTGCTTGGGGGACGTTTAAGGAAACTATAAAAAAGATTTTGTCTTTATTTGTACATGTTCTTAAGCCTAATTTTATATTTCAAGTGTCTTGGAATTAGTGTGTTTCATATGGATCAATACCAGCTTCAACTT
>JAITCJ010000126.1 GCA_031283145.1 Holophagales bacterium
AGTCCAACGTGTGTTGGATACGCATCCAAACAGCGCTATCCACATAGTTTTAGATGATGAGACGCATAAGCGTAATGTTATCAAGCTATTGGACAAGCACGGCCGGTCGTTCAATGTGAGCGCGCAAGGACAGCTTGTAATTATTGATGTAATTGCGCTTAAAAGACCGGCTTACCTGCCCCCGGCAGTAGTTATTCCGGCGGAGCCAAAGCCTGCTCCAATTAATCCGGTATTAGTTCTAAGCGGCTCAATAGGCATTGGTGATCCCTTGATGGGTCGCCGTTTGCTGTTAGAAGTCCTTAGACGCGCTGATAAGCATATCCCTTGGATTGGCATAGCTTATGAAGGAGCCTCGATTCTGAAGGATAACGGGAGTTTGAAAGTACTGCGCGATCTGGCGGCTTCGGGCGTTTCAATTCGTGTTTCCAAAGAGTGTATGATGTTTTATTCTGAGGAAGCGAGCGGATTTGAAGTTATGGAAGACTCAGAGTGGCAGACGCTTTTGATTAAAGGAAATGTGACTAAGTTTTGAGATGAACTACAGTTATGAATCTTCCTAACATTTTAACAATCATTCGGATGTTGCTGGTGCCAGTCCTGGTAGTGGTTCTCATGACGCGTGTCTCTTATCACGACATCATTGGTTCTGTTGTGTTTTGGATTGCGTGTGTTACCGATTTTTATGATGGATATTTAGCGCGGAAACGTTGTCAAGTCACCGCGCTGGGTAAGCTTCTTGACCCGCTTGCGGACAAGCTGTTGATTTCCGGCGCGCTGTTAAGCCTTATAGAATTGGGTCTTACGCCCGCTTGGATGGCTTTCATAATTTTGGCGAGAGAAATGGCGGTTACCGGATTGCGGGGTTTAGCCAGCGAAGAAGGTATAACTATTGCCGCGGATTGGATGGGCAAGTGGAAATTTGGAGCGCAAGTCGCGGCTATTTCCTGTTTGCTCTTTGGCTCGGTACTGGATGGGTGGATATATAAGTTCACTAATGTCGAGTTATTTCAAAACTGGAGCGTCGCCGAGTTTTTCCGGGGAAGACTTTCCTACGGCCAGTCTTGGGGTTTTTTCACCGGTGTAGGACTTTTGCTCATGTGGGTTGCCATGGTTCTGGCAATTTGGAGCGCTATTCGTTATTTACTGTCTTTTTGGCGCAGCATCGGCGCCAGGCTCATTCAAGAAGAGCGGGAAAGACTTGACAGAACAGGAAACGGAGATTAAATTTTGATTCGCAAACGACTATTAGCAGGACTTTTTTCTCTTTTGCCGCTAGGGATAACTATTTGGATTCTGAAGACAATTTTTAATATTCTCATAGGAATCTTTAAGGAACCGCTGTTTTGGGCCGCCAGACTATTTAACGTTCCGGAACCGAACTATTGGCAGCAAGCCGTATTTTCGCTGTTAGCAATGTGTTGTCTGCTGTTTATAGCAGGCGCGTTGGTTCAAAACTATATTGGGCGTCGGCTTTTGAGCTGGCTGGATATGTTAATGCTGAATATTCCGGGCGTCAAAGGTATTTATGGGACTATAAAACAAGTAATGGGTACCATTCAAAGCGGGAAAAGCGGAAGTTTTAAAGAAGTGGTGCTGGTTCATTGGCCGACTCCCGACTCCAGAATCTTAGGTTTTATCACCAGCCGGGGATGCGCTTGGGCGACGGACGATGCTTCTGAACGCGTGGCGGTATATATTCCCACTTCGCCAAACCCAACATCCGGTCTTGTGGTTATGCTGGATGAATCCGTTATTCAGCCGATAAATATTACACCAGAACAGGCGCTCACATGGGTGGTATCAGGCGGTTCTGTTATACCTGGCGATTTCAATGAAAAACCGTAATCAGAACCAGAAAGTATTCATAATTTGAATTTCGCTGTGGTTATGAGTAAAAAATCTAAGAACAATTTACGCATGAGCCAGTTGCAAAACGTCAGTTTTGCAACTTCAACGGAGTTGATAGGCTGTGCCAGAATGAAGTCGGACGCGACACTGGAGCGGACGGCATCATTACGGGCGCAGACAGAAACGGGGTTTTGCAGTTACCTCGCATGACTTGATAACAAAAAATGAGGTGAAGCATGGAAGCTATTCGTGAGGTACTTCAGAAATGCGAGTTGTTCGCGGGTCTCAACGATGCCGACTTAGACATTTTGGCTGGCGTAGCGCAGAGAAAAAATTTGCCGCCCGGAGCTTGGTTATTCAAGCAGGGCGAGCCGCGGCGCGCTTGTTTTATTATTGCTGAAGGCGCGGTTGAAGTTACAAGAGACACTGGCGAAGGGTTAGAACAGTTAATTGTACTGCGTTCGGGCGGAGCTGCCGGCGAGGCGTCTTTGCTTCACGCAAATATGCATACAGCCTCCGCGCAAACAATGACATCCGCGTCAATTATCGAAATTGAGCGAGAATTGCTGCGCAAGGCTCTGGCTGACAATGGACAAGCCGCCGTTCAAGTTCTGACGAGAGTAGCGACAGTGCTGAATCGCAGATTGTTGTACACAGGCGGCGGACGGTCCGGGCAAGGTCAATTCTATGATTCCGGCGCTGTCCGCCCTGAGTCAGATCTTTTAGGCGCGGTAAATGTGCCTGAAGACGCTCTATTCGGCGTTCAGACGCTCAGAGCGCTGGAGAATTTTCCAATTACCGGCATTCCTCTTTCCCACTTTCCCGCATTAGTGCGCACGCTTGCAATGGTCAAGCAGGCTTCAGCGCGCGCCAATTCCAAACTTGGGCTTATTAACGCTAACATAGCGCGGGCCATTGACCAAGCGTGTCAGGAAATAATTGATGGTCATTGGCATGGTCATTTTCCTGTGGATATGGTTCAGGGCGGCGCCGGTACTTCCACTAACATGAATGCCAACGAAGTCATCGCAAATCGGGCATTGGAAATTCTTGGCAAGAAGCGCGGCGAATATACGGAATGTCATCCCAATGATCATGTGAACATGGGACAAAGCACTAACGACGTGTATCCAACCTCGGTTAGAATGGCTACGGTCTTTATGTTGAGGGGATTGATAGAGGCTCTGGAAAAGCTGAGAACAGTTCTCCAAGCGAAAGGCAGGGAATTCAGCAGTGTCATCAAGATGGGGCGCACACAGCTTCAAGACGCTGTTCCAATGACGCTGGGACAAGAATTTGAGGCATTTGCCTTTACCACAGGCGAAGATATTGACAGATTGAGAGAAACAGCCCGCTTGTTCCTTGAAATCAACATGGGAGGAACCGCCATAGGGACGGGCATTTGCGCTGATTCCCGCTATCCGCAGGCTTGCGTTGAGGAATTGCGCCGCATAACCGGTTTAGATGTTCAATTGGCCGCGAATCTTATAGAAGCCACCTCTGACACAGGCGCCTTTGTTATGTTTTCCGGCGTAGTGAAGCGCACCGCTGTCAAGCTGAGCAAGTTGTGCAACGACTTGCGCTTGCTTTCCAGCGGCCCCCGCTGCGGTTTGCGGGAAATCAACCTGCCGCCGCGCCAGCCCGGCAGCAGTATAATGCCCGGCAAAGTAAATCCGGTTATACCGGAAGTCGTAAATCAGGTTGCGTTTAGGGTTATTGGCAATGACCTCACACTTACCATGGCTGCTGAAGCAGGCCAATTACAGCTCAACGTGATGGAACCAATTTTAGCTTTCAGCCTGTTTGAAAGCGTCCGTATGCTGACCGCCGCTGTTAATACGCTTACAACCCGCTGTATCGCAGGCATTACAGCAAATGTGGATCATTGCCGTGAAATGGTAGAGCGAAGCATTGGTATTGTTACAGCTATACTGCCGACAGTGGGGTACAAGAAAGCCACGGAAGTTGCCAAAATAGCTTTGGAGACCGGAAGACCTGTTCGTGAAATACTTCGTGAAAAAGCATGGCTGACCGATGCGCAGTTGGATGAAATTCTGAGTCCCGAATCCATGACGCAACCAAGACCGTTGGTACCGCAACTGTAGACATTGCAAGCTCGCAACGAACCACTATAGTGAAACAACTTTAAAACGGTACGTTGCCCTGTGGCTTTCGTCTGCGCTGTCGTTTCACTCACCGCCTGTCGGCGGCTCACGTAACGAAGGCGCAGCCTTGGCACTTCGTGCCTACCACTTGAATTAACAAGATAGCTTAAAAGTTGATTGGCTATATAGCAGTTCAGATTATTGTAGTCCATCGCTGAGTCTATGGATACTATTAAGCCCAAAGACATTGAAAACTGGATAGGTATTATCTATGGACTACAATAACTGGAATTGCTATATAACTTGGAACATTCTATGCGCTGGTGCAAAATAGATTTATGGTATCTAAAATCAACTCACTCAAAGAAGTATTCACCTCTGCGGTACTAACTTTTTTAGAGGATGTGTGTAAAAAATTTGAAGCCAAAGCGCACGGAGAACCGGAAGAACAACTGAAAGCACCACTGGAGAACTTGTTTAAAGATTTTTCCAGTATTTCAGCTATTCCTCTTACGCTCAAAGGCCAGTCTCAGCTAGCGGGGCGCGTGGGCAAGCCGGACTACGCCGTACACCATGGGATAACTCCCATCGGGTACATTGAGCTGAAAGCCCCTGGCAAGGGTGCGGACTCAAGCCGCTTTACTGGCCACGATCGTAGGCAGTGGGAAATTTTTAAGAACCTTCCCAACATCTTATATACAGATGGTGACTGTTGGGCACTTTACCGAAATGGCGAAAGAATTGGGGGCATGTTGCGCCTCGAAGCCGACCTCAGCGCGAAGGAGCATCAACATCCACAAGCCGAGCGGTGCGCAAAGCTCTTTGACATTCTGGCGACCTTTGTCAAGTGGGAACCGGCGGTTCCATCCAGCCCAAAACTACTAGCCGCATTCTTGGCTCCGTACTGCCGCCTCCTTAGAGACGCCGTGCTGGAATCACTGAATTGCAACTCTCTGTCCATAAACCGCCTAAAGGGCGAATTGGAGGCGTTGCTCTTTCCTGGCGCGACAGACGAGCAGTTTGCCGACTCTTATGCCCAGACTGTCATCTTCGCGCTACTTCTGGCAAGGATGGAGGGCGCGAACACGCTGGACACAGGAAACGCCGTAGATCAGTTGGGTAGCGGCCACATGATGCTCTCGCGCTGCCTCCAGTTCCTCACGGACACCAGCGTCCGCCAAGAGATAAACACGGCTCTGTTGATGGTCTGCCGCGTCATTGCCGCCATAGATATATCAAAACTGAATACGTCTATCGAAAATGATGCCGATGAGCCATGGCTGTTCTTCTACGAGCATTTCCTAGCGGCGTACGACCCCGAACTCAGGAAAAAGGCGGGAGCGTACTACACTCCAATAGAAGTGGTCCGTTGCCAAATCCGCCTCGTTGACAAAATCCTGGTCGAAGAGTTTGGTAAACCAATGGGTTTTTTAGAGCCGCTCATCACTCTGGATCCCGCCACTGGTACCGGCACCTACCTTCTGGCCATAGTGGAGTATGCGCTGGCAAGAGCGAAAAAAGAGGAAGGCAAAGGCGCTGTGCGCGGGGCGGCAAGAAGTCTGGCCAATACGCTCTGCGGCTTTGAATGGCTGGTCGGTCCTTACGCCGTTGCCCAACTGCGCCTCACCCAAGCCCTGACCAGGCACGGTGTGGCTCTGTCGAGTTATGGTCCCCGCGTGTATCTCACGAACACCTTGGCATCGCCCACAAAAGTACCCCCCGCGCCCTCTCTCTTCCACGACCCCATAGCGCGTGAATACAACATGGCAAGGGAGATAAAGGATGTCAGCCCCGTAATAGTCATCCTGGGCAACCCCCCCTATGGCAGGCACTCCGCCGGCAACAAGACCAACAGGGCTGCCACAGGTGCCTGGGTGCGCTATGGCAACGAAGAAAGCGAAAACGGTAAAGGCAAAGACCCAATACTGGAAGACTTTCTTAGGCCAGCCAGACAGGCTGGTCTTGGTATTCATTTAGCAAATATCTACAACCAGTACGTATATTTCATCCGCTGGGCGCTCTGGAAGGCATTCGAGCACGAAAGGGCTGACGTCAACGGCATAGTCACTTTCATTACGGCATCCTCATACCTGGACGGCAAAGCCTTTGTAGGTCTGCGCCGCCACATGAGGAAGGTCTGCGAGAGGATAGACATCATAGACCTTGGAGGAGACGGCCGCGGTACGCACAAAGAAGAAAATGTCTTCGACATACAGACGCCCGTCTGCATATTCTTTGCTTGGCGCAAAAAATCCAAGGACCTGCTCTCGCCGTACAACGAACCAGCAAAAGTTCAGTACCTGCACATGACAAACACAAAAATAGAAAAGCAGGCCTACCTGAACAAAAAAAAAAAAAAAACAAAGCTCCCCTGGCATGAGGTCTCCA
>JAITCJ010000206.1 GCA_031283145.1 Holophagales bacterium
TTATTGCCTTCCCTGGTTATTTTCCTCGCCAATAACCGCAAGCGATACAGCTCTATGCACCGTTTTTCCATACTGGCCATATTGGTTCCCGTATTCCTGCTGTCTTGTTCCCAAAGCAAACAAGGTAAGTATATTCTGATGATCTACCCCTTTACCGCGTTATTGATGGGCGAAATATTGTTCGGATTTACAAATGAAGCCGAGCCATCCAGCAGAGCGAGAAGATTTGGAAGTCTCTTTGCCGGCCTGTTTGGGTTTGCTGGATTGGCCGCCTTTGCCATCACCTTTCTCGGCTTAGGTCCGGGCAAGCTGCAAACTCAAATAGCGCCCTACTTGAAACCAGCCATTATAGCATCTCTTATATTGATGTCTGGCGCCTCTCTGTTTGCCTGGGATGCAATACGCGGCAGAGCGCGCCATTTCGCACGTGACATGGGAATAACAATCGGTTTGTTAATTCTGACCTTTGGGACCTGGGGATTTCGGCAGCTTGATTCCCACAAAGGATACAGAAAATGGACTGAGGAAGTGAAGCCAATTATCACAGGCCGCCAAGTTTACTTTTGGCAGCCCAATCACTTAAAGGATGTCAGCGCTGGCGCGATGATTTACACAAATAACCTGACAATGCCGACGATTCGCAACATAGCCCAGCTTGAAGAATTTTCCCCCGGAACCCTCCTGGCAGCCTCGGAGAGAGACTGGCCCATAGATCAAGGCGGACTCACAGACGCTGGAAGAGCCATGTTCATTACAATAGTAAAAATGCCTGTTGGTGGGGGCGGTCTGATATTAATGCAAAAAGCAGTTGATGGCGGCAGCTATAGCGATCATTGATCACCGTCACCGACCGCGACCGTTGTAAGCAGTTTATTCAGCGCCGCTTTGGAGCTTTCCCGGCTCATCATCTTCAATGCTTCACTTGGCGCGCACCAGCGGTATTCGTTGTGTTCATTTGTAATTAAACTCGCTTGCGAATCGGCGGGAACTTCCATGTGAAAGCATATCTCCGTGTTGAACTGCGGTTCATCACCGCAGACGCCGCATATTGTCGGCTCCAGCCAAAATGAGTGCTGAAAATCCATTGCGGCTAAATTTCCGCTAAGGCCGGTTTCTTCCAGAACCTCTCTGTGAGCCGCTATTTCAGGCGTTTCACCGGGTTCGATCATTTCTGTGACGTTGGACCACCACCGCCCCTCAGAGAGACAGCGAAGCAGCATGAGAATCTCAAGGCCGCTGTTCCCACGCCTCCAAACCGTCACGGAGATACTTTGGGACGGTTCGGCTACCGGCACCGGGTTAAGAGCTAGAATTTCTGAAAGATGAAAGGCAAGACTCGTTCCGACTTCATTCCAAGTCGGGCATTCATTCCCCAAAAGGGTTCTAAGACTGCAAACACCCTTATCTGTGATACCGCAGGGCGTTATCCATTGAAAATGGGACATGCAAGGGTCTATGTTGAAAGCTATCCCGTGCGTTGAAACCCATCGTTTAAGGTGTATCCCCACTGCCCCCAGCTTTTCCAAACCGTGCGCAGTTTTAACCCATATGCCAGGATAGCCCTCAAGCCTGTCGGCAGTAACGCCAAAATCTTTTGAAGCGTTAATCATGGCCTGTTCCAAACCTCGCACAAGACGGCCAACATCCTGTCTGCCACCGCGCAGGTTGCATATTGGATAAACAACTATTTGACCCGGCCCGTGATACGTAACCTGTCCGCCGCGGTCTGTCCGGTGAAGTTCCACGCCATTTTTTGTCAAAAATTCATCGCTCACATGGACGTCAGACCTTGTGGCGCTCCGACCCAACGTAAAAACTGGGTTGTGCTCCAAAAGAAGTATCTGGTCAGGGCAGTCCCCATCGCGGACATAATCAGCCAGACCCCTTTGCATAAGAAGCCCCGCGCCGTACAACACCCTGCCAAAATGCCTGAATTGCCCTTGCTTCTGCTTTGTAAAACCTGTGTTCATACAAGCCTTTGTGTATCAGTATTTACCTGAGCGCGTGGCGCGTTTTTTCTGTTCGGCTGATGTATTGCGCTCCCAAAACACTTTGTCGGCATAGACTACTATAAAGACTGGACGCTTCCATTTGTTTATGATATAAAATCAGCAGAGGTAATTCTATGAAAAAAATCGCGCTACCACTGATGGCGGCACTGATCTTTGCCGCTCTGCCAGCAATGCGGGCAGACGAAGGTATGTGGACTTTCGACAATCTCCCGCTGAAATTGCTGAAAGAAAAGTACAACTTCACTCCTAGCGTGGAATGGTTGGATCATGTGCGGCAATCAGCAATTTCTATGGGAGGCTGTTCAGCTTCTTTTGTCAGCGCCGATGGTCTGATGCTCACCAACCATCACTGCGGCCGCGGACAGGTCGAGAGAGTCAGCACTAAGGAAAATGACATGCTCACAAACGGCTTTGTCGCCCGCACTCAGGCGGAAGAGATTAAGGTCGCTATGAATATTCGCGTTCTGAAACAGATGCGGAATGTGACGGACAAAGTGAACGCCGCCGCCAAACCGAACATGGACGCCAAAGCCGCTGAAGAAGCTAAGACAGCCGCGCTTCAAGAGGCTGTGGAATCTATGCAAAAGACTACCGGCCTGAGCTGCTCGCCGGTAAGGCTCTATCAAGGCGGCGAGTACTGGGTCTATGGATATGAAACCTTTGACGATGTGCGCTTGGTCGCCGCGCCTGAACTTCAGGCGGCCTCCTTTGGCGGCGACTATGACAATTTTACATACCCGCGCCACGACCTGGATTTCATGCTGTTCCGCGTGTATAAAGACGGCAAGCCATATCGCCCCGCTAATTTTTTGAAGTGGTCTGTTCAGGGTCTCAAGGCCGGGGACCTCACTTTCGTGGTCGGTCATCCTGGCAGTACGGCTCGCGGCATGACTTATGGCCAGATGATTCACGCAAGGGACGTCACCACTCCGCTGTCCATTAAGGCGTCTGAACGCCAGCGCCGCATATATCTTGACTACGGCAAATTGAATCCGGAAAACAAGCGCGCTGTTCAAACCCAGTTGCTAGGCGTTGAAAACTCCTTGAAAGCCACTAAAGGCTACTACGCCGGTCTCCTGGACAACGCCGCGATGGAGCAGGTCAAGGCCAGGGAAGACGAACTTCGCGCTAAAGTCAATCAGGACGCCAAGCTCAAGGCAATGGCCGGACAGAGTTGGGATCAGATTGACAAGGCTCTGGCAAGCACAAGGGAAAACGCCCTCTTGATGAGCCTGGCGACAGTCGCCCCAACTTCTCTTTTAATCCAGTTGCGCAACGCGGTGGCGCAGATTGAGACGGGTAACGCGCCTCAAGCCCCGCGAGGCGGACGCGGCGGTGTGACGGCTGCTCCCCGACCGGATCTGGAATTAATGCAGTTGGAGGCCTGGCTAAAGGAAGTTAAGGACGCGCTTCCAGCCGAGAACCCGCTGCTAAAAGCGGCGTTCAATGGACATACTCCAGGCGACGCGGCCAAATCCATACTGGCAAGCCCCATGAAAGATGAAGAGGCCAGGAAAGCCCTTATAGACGGCGGCAAATCCGCTCTGGCGCTCAATACTGAACACGCTGTTGTATTGGCAAAAACAATCTATTCCATTTTCAGCGAAGGTCAAAGAAGACAGGCCGACGCCGACATCATTATCAGAGATCACGCAGCGCGCATTGCCAGAGCGCGTTTTGAAGTCTATGGGAAGGGTGACTACCCGGATGCCACAAGCACATTGCGCCTGTCCTTTGGCCCAGTTTCGACCTTTGAGGCAAATGGAACCATAGTACAGCCATTCACAACCTTTGGCGGCATGTACGACCGCCACGCGGGATGGGGCGGGAATGAAGCCAATGCCTATGATGGCGCATGGAGTCTGCCACAGCGCTGGCTGGATAAACGTCATCTCATAAACCCTGACGTCCCGCTGAATTTCAGCCACAGCGTGGATATTATTGGCGGCAATTCCGGCAGCCCGGTCATCAACACCAATGGAGAAGTGGTTGGTTTGATCTTTGACGGCAATATCACAATGCTGCCGGGACGCTATTACTACAAAGAAAGCGATAACCGCGGTGTTTCAGTTGACGCCCGCGCCATTATCGAAACGCTGGATAAAGTCATGGACGCAAAGCATCTTGTCAAGGAACTGATAGGGAAGTAGCTTATAGCCAATAAACTTGAAAAACAGACTGCGCTCTGTTTTTCAAGTCTGCTGAAAGTGCTTTGGCATAGGTTGAATTACAGAAAATCGCCAGTCCGGTTCATACCAAACCGCCGATATATATAGCAGTTCAACACTTTGCAGTTGAACCGCTATGTCGGGATTTACTTGTAAATCACGGCCGCTTGTTGCTTGTAGGTAGGCACTGCTCACCGTTGTGCAAGCAACAAAAGCGAAAATTGCTATATGTGCGGGTGTTGACGCAGTATGTTTTTTCTTTACAGTCGTGGCGCCCCGCTGTCGATCATCGTGACCGGGGCGAACAGGTACGACGCCAGCCAGACGGAAGCGGTACTCGCCGCCGCAGCCAGGCCAAGGAGGAAGCGTAAAATGCGCCTGTGCGCAGACGCGGGTTACCGTGGCGGCCCCCAGGCGGAGATCATGGAGCGGCACGGTTACGTCCCGCAGTCAGGGGCAGGCGCGAGGAGGCCGCCGCGAAAAGTACCCACCCAGGCGCCAAGGCGAGGCGCTGGGTGGTGGAAGCGGCGCACGGCTGGCTCAACAGGTTCAGGAAGCTGCTGGTGCGCTTCGAGAAGCTGGAGAGGTCCTACCTCGCCCTGTG
>JAITCJ010000042.1 GCA_031283145.1 Holophagales bacterium
GCTAAAACGGACGAAATTGACACGATAATGGATCAGGATCTCGACGTCCACCACGCGGAATCAGCCACGCCCGGCGCCGCCATCAATAACATGGCGGATTCAATGCCCGCTTTCGGTATTGTGGCCTGCGTCATGGGAGTTGTCATTACAATGGGTTTTTTGGATCAACCCCCGAATGTCATTGGCGAACACGTTGCCGCCGCCCTTGTGGGTACGTTCCTGGGCATCTTACTTGGTTACGGCGCGATAGGTCCGCTTGCCAAGAGTATTGACGCCATTAATGCCACTGAAGCTCATTTCTTTAATATGCTCCGCTCCGGTCTTACAGCATTTGGCAATGGCGCCGCCCCTGTAACAGCAGTGGAATTCGCCCGCAGAAACATACCAAACAGTGAACGTCCCGGCTCCAACGAGCTTGAAGAAGTAGTCCGCCAGATCAAACCCAGGTAGTACAATCATGGCTGATAAAAAAGCTCCTGAAATAAAAATAAAATATGTAAAGAGAAAAGCTGGTCACGGCGGCGCTCACGGTGGCGCTTGGAAAGTCGCTTACGCCGATCTTGTGACAGCCATGATGGCTTTCTTTCTGCTGATGTGGCTCCTCGGCTCCACAAGTAAAGCCACAAAGGAAGGGATTGCCGGCTACATGAAAGAAGGCGCCTCTTTCTTTAATACAGAAAGAGGTCAGTCTATTTTGGCTGAGTTTGGCAAGGGCATCCTCCCGGGTACCAGAGGTCTGGACACGCAAGGCGACGATGGCAAAGGCAAGGAAGAGGAGGAGAACGACAGTGAAGCTGAGCGCAAGTCCTTGGAGATGCTGAAGAAAGCCATAGAAAACGCTTTTGACACCGACAAACTTTTAGTAGCCTTCAAAGATCAGATAAGTATTGACTTTACTGAAGAGGGTATGCGGATTCAGATAAAAGACAAGGGGGACCAAGCTCTTTTTGATTCCGGAAGCGATCGGATGAAACCCTACGCAATGTCCATTCTTCGTGAAATTTCAAAAGAACTGGCCAAAATGAAAAATCATATTGTAGTTGGCGGACATACAGATTCTATTCCCTATATAGGCACAGGCTATACCAACTGGGATCTCAGCACCTCCCGCGCGAACAGCGCGCTCAGGGCAATATTATCAACCGATTTTCCACAAGGGCAGGTGAAACGCGTGACCGGTTACGCCGAAACGCTGCCCATGGAAAGTCTTGACCCCAAAGACCCACAGAACAGGCGTATTTCCATCATTGTCCTCTCTTCTTACTATGAGGCAAGACAGGCTGAATTGAACAAGTCCGTTGGCTCCAGACCGACGTCGTCTTCTTCAAAGACGCGATAATAGATTACATATATCCGACAGACCTGAAAAACAGAGAGCGTCTCTGTTTTTCAGGTCTGTCGGATATATGCTATCTCTACCTCTTCAGCGACAGAGTCTCCTGCATCATTTCATCGGACGTGGTGACTATGCGGCTGTTGGCCTGATAGCCGCGCTGTGTGATTATCAGGCGCGTAAACTCATCGGCCACGTCAACATTGGACATTTCCGTGTGAGCGCCAAGCACCGCGCCGCGGCCTAAATCATTGGCTGTTCCCACGTTTGCGGGGCCGCTGGCGATGGTTTCTTTCCAGATGTTCTCCCCGGCTTTCTGTAATCCATTGTTATTCGTAAATATTGACAGAGCGACCTGGGCGAGCGGGTATGTCTGCCCGTTATTAAAGGTTCCGATAATGAACCCGTTCTGATCAACGGTGAGACCCATGATGGTGCCGGCGCCGTATCCGTTCTGTGAGCTGTCGCTGGTTCCCGATGCGCTGTCAACCTGTGTCAGCTTAAAGTTCGGCGTACCACCGGAGGGCATTGTATTAATTATCCATTCAACATCCTGAGAAGACGCGCCGTTACTCCACGAGATATTGAACGTCGGATTAGCGTCCAGGGCTGCTGAAAGGTTGGCGTCAACGGCGCGCGTAATAGTGTTCAGCGAGCCATTGGGGTTGAAATCAAGCGTCCCTTCCGCAAGAACATTGCCGGAACCCAGACCGGAGGCCGAAGGAGCGGAAGTCAGCGGGACGGAATCCGGCGACCACACGTAATAGACCCATTGATTATTGGCGATTTTATCGTAGGTAATCATAAGATTGTGCTGTGTGCCGAGACTGTCGTAGATTTTAGTCGGGGAGGTATATCTGTCGTTGGGCGCTGTTACTTTAGCGTCCAGATTTGTCGTGAACGAAATTTGTGTGGTCGCGAAAGCGGAGACAGTCTCTCCGATAGGGAGCCTGATATCCGTGGAACCCATCGTCGTATCTATGTTTCCGTTTGAATCCCTGTTATAGCCCTGCAATCTGTTGCCGGAGGGGTCAACCACGAACCCGAACTGATTGACCGTGAAATTACCCGCTCTGGTGTGGCCGTATCCGCCGGTGACCAGTTTCATGTAGAAAAAGCCCTGGCCCTGGAGCGCCATGTCAGTAGGATTTGATGTACTCTGGAATGTGCTTTGGCCAAAGTTCTGCATAACGGCCCCGACCTTCGCGCCCAGACCGACCTGGGATGGGTTGCCGTTCCCCTGGTAAGGGCTGGCGCCCAGGTTTGTATAAAACAAATCCTGGAATGTGGTGGAACTGCCTTTAAAGCCAATCGTGTTGAGGTTGGCGAGGTTATTACCAATCACGCTCAGCGAGGCCGAGTTGACAGATAAACCGGAAAGGGCTGTGTAGAAGGCGCTTGCTATACTCATGGTATTCTCCTTTTAACTTCAGGCTTTGACTTCGATAATGTCGCCGAGCGAGTAATACTTGCCGCCCGCTACTATTAAAACTGTTCCTTCCGCGAACGCTACGGCGTCAACCTTTAAATCGCTGACACTGGACGCGCCGACTCTATTGCCTTCTTCGTCAGTAGCAACGAACTCGACGTAATACATTCCGTCGTCCACCGGAAGATCGCCGGAAGTTTTGCCGTTCCATTCAAATTCATGGTGGCCGCTGTTAAAGCCGCCTTTATCTATGGTGGTTATCGTACGTCCGGTGGCGTCCTTGATGACCATAGTCACTTGAGCGTTTGCCGTGAGGTCCATTCCAATGGTGGCGACTCCGTCTTTCAACTCAACGCCAGCGCCCTGAACGCGGACATGTTTGCCTACAAGCGCCGTCGCCGATGACTGGAACAGAGCTACATTCTGTGACTGTAATCCCTCTATCAGCTTGCTCATGTTCTGCAACTGCTCCAGTTGGCTGAAAGCCGTCATTTGCTGAACCATCAGCGCGGGGTCCTGGCTCTGGCTCGGGTCCTGGTTTTGCAGTTGAGCCACCAGAAGTTTCAGGAACGCGTCTTTGTCCATGTCTTGTGACGGCTCTTTTCTCTGAGTTGTGTAACCCATGTAGTTGTTGATTGCTGCTGTGGCTGCGGACATACTTGGTTCTCCTGAATTTATGTGTTCACAAACCGTACCAATCAGGCGTAAAGCTCGACTCCGCCGTCATCCGCGTGTTGCGCCGCCAGTTGCGCGGGCAGTTCTTGCCTGAATTCGGTTCCGTTCCAGCTCTCCATCATGGGGGGAGCAAAGCGCTGATGATGATTTTGCGCGTCACCGTGGGTTTGCTGTCCGTTTTTGCCGTGTTGAAGGTCAAAACTGCTCAGCGTCAGACCCTGTTCTTTCAAACTGGATTCTAAAAAGGCTTTGTGGTTTTCCAGCAATGGCATGGTGGAAGCCTCTGTCGCCCATACGCGCGCGTGAACTTCAGACCCTTCTATTCTCAACCTGACGGTGACTCTCCCGAGGTTTTCGGGGTGCAACTGAATCTCGGCGCCCTTTGTGTCCGTGCGGAGCAGCCACCTGACGCTGCCTTCCAACTGAGACATCGGGGCGTGAGATGGCAGGAATTGCTTAGGCGACACTATGTTTGGCTGGATCGGCTGGCCGGACTGGCTCGGAGCCGCAGACGATAAATCTGTGTTTGCCGCCGTAAATAAGTTTTCTGCGTGCGCCGCCGGAATTGTATTCGCGGTTTTAGCTTCTGTCGCTTGCTGACCCTGGACGCTTGAATTAAGGATTGAATTAAATTTTGCCTTGAACTCAAGCGGCTCGTCATTCTTTACATTCAGAGCCTCTTTAATCTCATACGCCTCCGCGGTGTTTTGAGGCTGGTTCTGAGATGTGTCCGATTGACCGCCGGATTGCCGCTCGCTTCCAGCTTGTGTTATCTGACCCACCTGACTATTGGCCTGCGTCTCTTTTACAACTGGCGAAGTCGGCTCCTGCCGATTATTCGCGGCCGCTCTTTCTGATTTTAGCGCCGCGCTTTTCGTCTCTGTCTCGATAGCGGGGGTTTCCGCCGCTTTTGATGCCGGTTCGCCGCTTCCGGCCTGAACCGTCTCGGCGCGGATTTCATCGCCGCTCGCCTTGGGCGGGGCGGATACAATTACCGATGGCGTTGACTGAGTCGCCTGAGTAGCTGTGGGCGCTTTGGGCAGCCCATCCGTGACCAGGCCGTCGTATTCGGGAGGCGCCGGAGGCAAATGAGGCTCTATTGGCTCTATAGGCGTTGTGGGCGTTGTGGGCGCTTTGACAGGCGCGGGTTCTGTTTGAGCAGCGGACGCGGTGGGCTGATCGTTGGCGGCCGCTTTTTGAGGCGCGCCGTCAGTCTTTGCCACAGCTTCGCCTACAGGGATTTTGTCGTGTTTAGTCGCGGGTTCGCCTTTGAGGGCGGCGGAATCCGCCGATGATAGTTCAACCCATACGTCTGGAATTACAGTTTTAGGCGCGGGTTCGGCTTTGATGGCGGATTCATCGGCTGCTATTTTGTCCGCCGCGATTTCACGCGCCGCGGCTTGAGTTTCATCGCTGCTCGGTCTGGGCAGGGCGGACTCAATTACCAACGGCGTTACACGCGGCTCTATTATTGAAGCCGCCTTCTGAGCGCCTGACCGAAATTCCGCGCCCGATTCCACTTCGCCCGAAACTTCGGTATTAGTGATACTTGGCGGAAGCGCCTCTTTGGCTTCGCCCAAGCTCATGTTATCGGCGCTTTGTCGCGAAGGACGTTGATTTGAAGCCGCTGTCAGATTTGGTTTTTCATCCGGCGGCGCATCAGTCAATCTGGTTTTGCCCTCAGTCCGGCTCTTATCAGCCGCTTCGGCGCTCTGAGCGTCATTTGGAATTGCTGTCGCGGCCGGGGTAATATCTTTCGCTATCCGCGGTCCGGGAGTTTGAAGCGCTTCATCAGCAAAATGTGTATTCCCTCGGTCGCCGCCGACATTTTCAATATTATGTTGTTCGCTGTTGGGCGTATCCGCTGTTTTTTCGGGAGCGGCCGCTTGCTGTCGGCCATTCAGAACTGACGCGGATGAAACCATTTCGTTTCGCGCGTCCAACCACGCCATAAAGTCCGCCCTGGCTTTATCAGAGACCTCCTGGGGTATAGCTTTGGTGGCGAGAGCGGCGGCCAGCGCATCGGCGCGGTCCGCTATGAACTCGCGCTCCGTCATGATTTTCAACTCGTTTATTGGCGATTCAACCGAATCAGAATTACTGATCTGCCGGCCATCAGCCATAAGATCATCTGAATCAAAGTCAGCCGCCCGCTGATCGCCGTTTAGCGGATCAGCGAAATCAGGTATGACAGTCTGCCAGACAACCAACTCTGAGGCGGATGTAGCCGCTTGATTGTCTGGGGCTTGGGGTATGGGGAAAATCTCTTCATCAGATTTTTTCATTTGCCCCGCGACCTCGGTATTAACTCCAGCGCTTTCGGCTTTGGAAACAGGAGGTTCCGCGGAAGCAGGCAATATTGGCGCGTTCGAGGCGACGGGTTTCTGACCCTTTTTCAAAGCCGCCGAATGTTTCTTTGACGAGCGATCAGACTTTTTGACAGACTCTTTTTCATGTTTTTCAGGCGAATGTTTTTTTTCACTGACAGTAGTTTTGGCCTGATCCAGCGCTTGTCCAAAAGATTCTCCGCCGGCGGAATCCGTGACTTTAGAGGGCGCAAAATCGCCGGCCGGCGCTGTGGGTGTAATCGGTAACAACTGAATATCTGCCATGGATATCTCCCGCGAGACACTTTTTCGCAGTCCTTAATCGCATGGTTCGTGCCTGTTTGACAGGGCAAATGTGGCCTAGTTGGATTGAGCCGGTTGCGAAACCCCGGTTTCACTACTTCAACGGAGCTGATGGTCGCGCCTGAATGAAGCCGGACGCGACTTTATCAACTTTTGCTTTCATTGCTCGCGCAACGGCGGGCAGCAGCCGCCCACAAGCAATAAGCGGCCGTGAGCTCCTCTATGCGTATCCATTCGCGCGGCAAATGGATACGCAAGACCGTCACGTCAATCACCTCGTGATTATAGTCAATAAACCTGAAAAACAGAGCAGGGCCTGTTTTTCAGGTTTATTGAGAGTGCTTTACTATAAGCTGCTTTACAGGAAATCTTTTGGCTGGTTCGAGTCTCGTTTGTGTTGTAATTCAAGTTGATTGACTATATCTGTCCATTTCCTCGCGTGTAAGTGTTTCGGTGTCCTCAGCCTCATTCCACAAGTAAATCCCGGCATAGCACTTCAGCTACGAAGTGTTGAACCGCTATATGGCTTTCTTTTTTCTCGCCGCTCACCACCCGCTTATGGAATTATTATAATACGTTCCCGCCGTGTAAAGGCGGGAAAATGAATATAAATATGAATAACAAATAGAACATTAATTATATAATTGTTGAAAATAATAGATATAGATTACATTTGCCTATATAACGTCACATTGCCGCTTAAAAAATACTTTTGACATCTTTGACATTATTTGACACGGTATAAAGCAATAACCCGAAAAACAGGGTGCGCTCTGTTATTAGGGTTTGTTGTGAGTGCCTTAGCAGAGTTAGCTTACAAAAAATCTTTATCCCAATTTGCGTTCAAATCTGCCGTATCGCAGCGTTACTTTTGAGGAACGGTGCCGTGAACCGCTGAATGTAAATGCAATATTGGACGCAATCTGGTATTAGATTGGTTCAAGCATATTTTGTATTGGTTTTAAAGTTAATTGACTATGAACTTTTAGCATCAACAGGCAAACAGATTTTGCGCTGTTTTAAGTCACCAGTGTTTTTTCAGCTTAATATCGTTTTGAGTTATATATTGTGTCACAATATCAATGCAGGCAATTTAGGCAGAGATAATGACCAGACTGGAATACACATTCAAAAACGACATACTATTCAAAACACTCTTTGTGCAATATCCAGACTTACTGAAGCGTCTCGTTGCCGAATTGCTCAGCATACGCCTTGAAAGCATAGAGAATTTTGAGATAACCAACTCAGA